>JAYTSH010000297.1:0-10472 GCA_043745755.1 Cellulomonas sp.
GACGGGTCACCGCTGACATGTCATCGGCTGCTGGACAGCAGACCATTAGCCCGGACGTGAGTTTGTCACGACCTCACCCTCAGGTGCACGCACTTGGGCCACCTACTCTCGACAGATGCGCGCAGTCGTCGTGAGATCTCCTGGCGGGTTCGAGTCCCTCGAGGTGGCCGAGGTCCCCGATCCGGTGCCCGGTCCCGGTGAGGTCGTCGTCGAGATCGCGGCCGCCGGGGTGAACCGCGCCGACCTGCTGCAGCGGGCCGGGCACTACCCGCCGCCGCTAGGAGCGCCGGCCTGGCCGGGTCTTGAGGTGTCGGGTGTCCTCGTCGGCCTGGGCCCGGACGTCGCCCCGGCCGACGGTGGCGGATGGCGCGTCGGGCAACATGTCGTGGCGCTGCTCGCGGGCGGCGGCTATGCGGAGCTGGTCGCCGTTCGGGCAGGTCAGCTGCTGCCCGTGCCCGCAGCGGTGCCGCTGGTCGATGCGGCTGCCCTCCCCGAGGCGGTATGCACCGCGTGGACGAACCTGGTCGACACCGGTGGCCTCCGGGCGGGGCAGACCGTCCTCGTGCAGGGCGGCTCGGGAGGTGTCGGCTCCGTCGCTGTGCAGATCGCGGCGGCGCTGGGTGCACGGGTGATCACCACCGCGGGATCGGCCGAGCGCGCCCAGCGGTGCCTTCAGCTCGGCGCAGACCTTGCGATCGACCACAGCGCGGACGACGTCGTGGGAGCCGTCCTGGCGGCGACCGACGGTCGCGGGGTCGACCTCGTCCTCGACGTGCTGGGGGCGGGCGGACTTGCCGACAACCTCGCGATGCTCGCGACCGGTGGCCGGCTCGTCGTGATCGGCCTGCAGCGTGGCGCACGCGCCGAGATCGACCTCGGGCTCCTGCTCGCCCGCCGCCTGACGGTGGCCGGCACGACCCTGCGGTCCCGGCCGGCGGCCGAGAAGGCGGCGATCGTCGCGGCCGTCCGGGTGAACGTGTGGCCGATGCTCGACGACGGCCGGGTGCGGCCGGTCGTGCACGCCCGGCTGCCCCTGGACCGAGCCGGGGACGCGCACCAGATGCTCGAGTCCGGCACCGTGTTCGGCAAGGTCCTGCTCGTGCCCTGAGGCGCGAGCCGCATCACCCGACGCTCAGTCGAGCGCGCCGGCCGCCAGCGCCGGTGCGATGACCGGCGTCAGGGGCAGCCGCGGGATCAGCGTGGCCTGCACCGCGTGGTACAGGTCAGCCTTGCCGGCCCAGACGGTCCGGGACACCTGGTTGTCCGTGCCGAGCTCGTGCCACCACGAGCCGCCGACCGGGTCGATGAGGTAGTGGGCCGCATAGCCCCACAAGGTCGCGTACCAGGTGTCGTACCGCTCGTCACCCGTCGCGGCGTGCAGCGCTGCCGCTGCCCCGATGCCCTCGGCCACCACCCAGTGCATGCGCTCGTGCACGACGGGCTTGCCTGCCCAGTCGACCGTGTAGACGAACCCGGGGGCGCCGTCGACGTCCCAGCCCTCCGCGACCGCGGCGTCGAAGAGCGAGATGGCGTCCTCGAGCATCCACAGGGGTGCGACGTCGC
The DNA here is from genome assembly GCA_043745755.1 of Cellulomonas sp. Classification (GTDB taxonomy): domain Bacteria; phylum Actinomycetota; class Actinomycetes; order Actinomycetales; family Cellulomonadaceae; genus Cellulomonas_A. Next base: position 1,564 of record JAYTSH010000297.1, read on the forward strand.
CGCGCGCTGTGATCGCTGCGCGGGCGTGCAGCGTGAGGCGCGACCACTCGAGCCAGTGCCCGATCGTCGCGCCGTACGGCCGGAACGGGTCGGCGGGCGCGTCGATGTTGTACTCGAGGTGCGGGTGCCAGTCGGTCGTGAAGTGCTCGGGGATGCGCCACGAGTTCCCGCGGGCGTACCCGTGGACGACCCGTTCGATGATCCGCAGCGCGCGGTCCAGCCAGATCCGGTGGCCCGTCACGTCGGCCGCCGTGAGGTAGGCCTCGACGGTGTGCATGTTGGCGTTGACCCCGCGGTACGGGTCGAGCGTGGTGAACGTGCGGTCCCAGCTCTCGACCGCCATGCCGGCCTCGTCGTCCCAGAACCGCAGCTCGGAGACTGCGAGCGCCTCGTCGAGCAGTGCGCGCGCACCGGGGCGGTCGGCGGCGGTCGCGCTCGCCGTCGCGAGCACCACGAACGCGTGGGGGTAGGCGGCCTTGGAGTCGTCGGTCGCACCGTCGGGCCCGACCTCGGCGTACCAGCCGCCGTTCTGCGCGTCACGGAAGATCGTGTCGAGCGCCGCGAGCCCGTGGTCGACGAGCGCCGCTGAGGCCGGCCGGCCGAGCAGGACACCGAGCGAGTAGACGTGGGTCATCCGGCACGTGATCCACAGCTCCGTCGGCCCGGCGAGAGGCGCCCCGTCGTCGTCGAGACGGGCAAACCCGCCGGCCTCACGCGCGGAGGCGGCACCGAACGACAGCAGCCGGTCCGTCTCCTGCTCGAGCCAACGGGCGTGGGCGGGCATCGTCAGCCAGGTCATGGCTCAACCCTAGCGGCGCGGTGCGGGGAGGCTGCGCACCGTGCGGGCCGCCCCCGAACCGACGAGAATGCGCTCATGAGAGAGAGCACGGGGAACGGGGCCGACGACGAGGTGGTGGTGGTCCAGGGGGACAACGACTCCCGCGAGGAGGACCCGTCGGTGATGGTCGGCCAACCCGCGAAGGTCATGCGGATCGGGACGATGGTCAAACAGCTGCTCGACGAGGTCCGCAGCGCACCCCTCGACGACAACGCCCGCGCGCGGCTCGCCGAGGTGCATGAGCGGTCGATGCGCGAGCTCGAGGACGGTCTCTCCCCCGAGCTGCTCGAGGAGCTGCACCGCATCACGCTGCCGTTCGACGACGATCGTCCCCCGTCGGACGCCGAGCTGCGGATCGCCCAGGCCCAGCTCGTGGGCTGGCTCGAGGGGCTGTTCCACGGCATCCAGACTGCCCTCGTCGCACAGCAGATGGCCGCGCAGGCGCAGCTCACGCAGATTCGTCGGGCGATCCCGGGCGGTCCGGGCGCGCAGATACTGTCGGTGCAGCAGGCGCCCGGCGGCGAGCGCGACGGGCCGGGCCAGTACCTCTGAGCGAGGTCAACGCGATCGCGCCAGACACCAGCGCCAGGCCCACGAGGTCGAGCCACTGCGGCAGCTGACGCAGCGCGACCGCGCCCACGACGGCCGCGGTCGCGGGCAGCAGCGCGAGCAGCACGGCGAACGTTGCCGCGCTGACGCGCCTCAGCACGACCTGCTCGACCGCGTAGGGCACGACCGAGGAGAAGACCGCGATCACGACGACGAGCCCCGCGAGCCGCACGTCGTGCAGCACGGGGAGCGCGCCGCCCGCGAGGAACGGCGCGAAGACCAGCCCGCCCGTGGCCATCGCGAGGCCGAGCGACGTGACGCCCTGGCCGTGCGCCCCGCGGTTCGCGACCCGGCGCCCGAGCACGATGTAGCCGGCCCACAGCGCGGCCGCGGCGAGGATCGCGACCAGCCCGACCGCGACGCTCCGCCCGCCCTGCGTGCGCAGCGTGATCCCGGCGAGGAGCACGACACCGGCCGCCGCGGGCACGATCGCCGCGCGCTCGCGCCAGCCGCGGCCGGTGACGGCGACGACCGCGACGGGACCGAGGAACTCGATCGCCACGGCGGTGCCGAGCGGCAGGTGGTCGATCGCGATGTAGAACGCGACGTTCATGCCGGCGAGCACGAGCCCGAACCACGCGATCGCCACCAGGTCCGCGCGTTCCCACCGGGTCCGCCACGGGCGGCGCCAGATGATCAGCACCGCGGCGGCGACGATGATCCGCAGCCACGCGACGGTCGCGGCCGGCAGCTGGTCGAACAGCCCGACCGCGACGGCTGCCCCGAGGTACTGCGTCAGTCCGGATGCGACGAACAGCGCGGGCGCAGGCACCCCGTCCAGGACCTGACCGGGGCGGAGGGGCACGCCCACACGGTAGTGCGCGCTACGTCACGCGGACGAAGCGCCCGGCCAGAGCTCGGCCATGTCGAGGAGGTCGCCGCACGTGCGGGTCGCACCGTCGGCCGCGGTCCAGCTCAGGGTCGAGTGCGGGGTCGTGAACCCGGCGGTCAGCGACGCACGCTGTGTCCCGTGCGTCCAGGTCAGCGTGATGGCGTCGCCCTGGCCGCCCACCACGCACGTGCCGGCGAACGCCGGATGGGCCGTGCGGAAGCGGATCAGGCCTGCGAGCGCGGCGACGACCGGGCGAGCGAGCTCGCGCGTGATCTCCTCGGGCGTGTACCGGTGCCGGTTGATGTCGCGCCCGACGCCGGTCCGGGCGAGCAGGTCCATGTCGTTGTGCCCGGCGAGCAGGCCGACGTAGTAGATCTGCGGGATCCCGGGCGTGAAGACCTGTACCGCGCGAGCGATCAGGTAGGCGGTGTCGTCGCGACCGAGCGCGTCGTAGTAGGTGCAGTTGACCTGGTAGACGTCGAGGTTGGACGCGGCCCACCCGGTCGCCTGCCGGGACTGGCCACCCGAGCGCTCGTGGATCCCCTCGACCAACGCGTGCACCTGCCCGTCGGTCAGCAGGCCCGGGCGCCCCTCGCCCATCTGGTCGGACCCCACGTCGATCACGCCGATGCCGTCGTGGGTGTCCAGCACCGTCACGGCGTTGGCGGGTCGGACGTCGAGCCAGTGGTGCAGCGGGGCGGGGTCGCCCGTCGACAGCGCGTGCAGCAGCAGCGGCGGCAGCGCGAAGTCGTACACGCGGTCCACCGCGGACCCGATCGCGATCTGCCGCTCGAAGTGCGCGTGGATCTCCACCAGGACCTGCATCCCGAGCTCGCGCGCGCGGGCCGTGAGCTCGTCGATGAACGCGAACGTCTGCGGCGTCATGAACGAGGACGTGCCGGCCGTCTTGATGGCGTACCCGACGGCGTCGAGCCGGACCATCGTGACGCCGGCACCGGCGAGCGTGGTCAGCACGCTGTCCAGGTACTCCCGGGCCGCGGGATCGGCCAGGTTCAGGTCGATCTGCTGGCTCGTGAACGTCGTCCACACGAGCCGTCGCCGCTCCCCCAGCGTGAGCATCGTGAACGGGAGCCCCGGCCGCGGCCGGTAGATCCCGACGAGCTCGGCCTCAGTCGCTCCATGCGGGTAGACGTCGGACATCGTGAGGAACATCCCCGCGTGCGGCGACGCGTCCCCGCGGACGAGCACGTCGCGAAACTCGGCCGAGTCCGCCGACACGTGGTTGACGATGAGGTCGACCATGACGGTGTACTCGGCAGCGAGCGCGCGGATGTCCGCCCACGACCCGAGCCGCGGGTCGACAGCGGTGTGGTCGACCGGGTCGAAGCCTGCGTCCGCGCCGTCGTACGGCGTGAAGAACGGCAGGATGTGCACGCCCGTGAACAGCCCGGCGAGCGGACCGTCGAGGACATCGCGCAACGCGGACAGGCTCCCCCCGAGCCTGTCCGCGTACGCGATGAGCTGCATGGACTCAGCCCTTCAGTCCACCGGCGAGGAGCCCGCGGACGAAGTACCTCTGCAGCGAGATGAACACGGCGACCGGCACGATGATCGAGATGAAGGCACCGGCCGACAGCAGGTGCCACGCCGTTCCGCGCGTCCCGCTGAGGTTCGCAAGCGCCGCTGTGAGCGGGAGGACTGTGTTGTCGCTCGCGAACGTGATGGCCACGAGCAGGTCGTTCCACACCCACAGGAACTGGAAGATCCCGAAGGCCGCGAGGGCCGGGGTGAGCAGCGGCAGCATGACCCGGAAGAAGATCTTCACGTGCCCGGCCCCGTCCATGCGCGCCGCCTCGATCAGCTCCTTCGGGATCTCCTTCATGAAGTTGTGCAGGATGAAGATCGCGAGCGGCAGCGCGAACGCCGAGTGCGAGAGCCAGAGCGTCCAGAACGTGCCGCCGATGCCCGCCTTGACGTACATCGTCAGCAGAGGGAGCAGCGCGACCTGGAGCGGGACGATCTGCAGCGAGAACACCAGCACGAACAAGAAGTTCCTGCCGCGGAAGTCGATCCACGCGAACGCATACGCGGCGAGCGCGGCGAGGCAGATAGGGATGAGCACAGCCGGGATCGTGATGACGATCGAGTTGATGAAGAAGCTGCCCAGGCCCGAGGCGCCCTCGGTGCTCAGCACGGTCCGGTAGTTGTCGAGCGTGACCTGCGGATCGCTGAAGAACGTCCACCAGCCGGTGGTCTTGATCGCCTTCTCGGGCCGGATGGACGACAGGAGCAGACCAAAGGTGGGGATGGTCCACAGGACCGCGAGGAGCACCGCGATGGCGGACGCGATCGGTGACGTCGCCTTCTTCCGGGCGATGGACGCCGCGCGCCCCGCGGACGACGACTTCTTCCCGAGCGCGGCTCGCTGCTCAGGAGTGAGGTCGATCTGGGGCGTGACGGTGCTCATCGTGCCTCCGAAGCGCGCAGCTGGCGGATGTTGTAGACGACGATCGGCATGACCAGGACGAACAGCAGGACGGCGAGCGCCGACCCGAGGCCCTGGTTCGAAGCCCTGAAGCTCTGCGTGTAGAACTCGTTCGCCACGACGTTGGTGTTGAAGTTGCCACCCGTCATCGTCCGGACGATGTCGAACACCTTGAGGGTGCCGATGCCGATGGTCGTGAGGACCACAATCAGCGACGGACGGATGCTGGGCAGCGTGACGAAGCGGAACATCCCGATGGCTGTCACGCCGTCGAGGCGAGCCGCCTCGATGATGTCGTCCGGGATCGCCTTGATCGCGGCCGAGAGGATCGTCATCGCGAACCCGGCCTGGATCCAGATCATCACGACGATCAGGAAGAAGGTGTTCCAGGGCGAGTTCACGATCCACTGCTGCGGGGAACCCCCGAGCCACACGACCACCTGGTTCAGGAGGCCGATCTGCTTCACACCCGCCTGGTCGGGGCGGAACTCGTAGACGAACTTCCAGATGATCGATGCGGCCACCATGGAGATCGCCATGGGGAGGAAGATCAGCGCCTTCGCGAACGCCTCACCCCTGGCGCCATCCACGAGGATCGCGTAGAGCAGGCCGATCGCGGTCGCCACGAAGGGCGTGACCACGACCCACAGCACCGTGTTCCGCAGGACGAGGAGGTCGTCGGGCGACGTGAAGATCGTCTGGTAGTTGTCCATCCCGACGAACGCCTTGCCGGCGGCGTCGAAGAACGACTGGAAGATCGTCCGCACCGCGGGGTACAGGAGCCCGACACCGACCATGAGTATCGAGGGGAAGAGGAAGACGTACCCGACGATCGACGCGCTACGGCGTTCAGTCCGGCTCGCGATGAACAGCATCAGACCGACGATGGCCACGAACAGCAGGATCGCCAGCAGCATCGTCAACAGCTTGGTGGAGATGTCCATCCGAGTTCCTCACGTCATCGGGAGAACGGACAGGTGTCCGGGTGGGGGTGCGTCGCACGCCCACCCGGACACCAGACTGCGCCTATCGGGTCAAGACTTCGGCCAGGCGGCCTCGATCTTGTCCAGCGTGTCCTTGGTGCTCTGACCAGTGATCCAGGCGGTCGCCTGCTTCCAGAAGGCGTCCGAACCGACGGCTGCCGGCATCATGTCAGAACCGTCAAAACGGAACACCGTCTTGGGGTCCTGGAGGATCGTCGCGGACAGCTTGTCGATCGGGTTGGTCAGGTTCGCGACATCGAGACCCTTGTTGGCGCTGATCCAGCCGCCACCGGTGGCCTCAGAACTGATCTTCGCCTTCGTGTTCGCCCACAGATCCGTCGAGAGGTAGGTCTGGAAGGCCTGCACCTCGGGGCGGTCGGAGAACGCGAGGTTGAACTCGCCACCACCCTCGACCGGGTGGTCAGACGCCTTGACGCCGGGCTCGTAGAAGGCGAACACGTCGCCGTCCTTGGCGACCTTCGTGCCCTTCGGGAAGTTCGACGCGTAGAAGCTGGCCATCTGGTGCAGCGAGCACGTGCCCTGGAGGATCGACAGGCCGCCGTCCTGGAACGTCGTGGTCGCGATGCTCTTGACGTCGCCCAGTCCGCCGTTGACGTACTTGTCGTTCTTCAGGTACGAGCCGACAGCGTCGAGCGCGGCGGTCGGGGCCGCCGAGTTGAACGCGATCTTGTGGGTGACCCACTGGTCGTAGACGTCAGGACCGGACAGGCGGAGCATCATCTCCTCCATCCAGTCGGTGATCGGCCAACCGGTCGCCTCACCGCTGCCGATGCCCGCGCACCACGGCTTCTTTCCGGTCGCGGCGATCTGGTCCGAGAGCGCCTTCATCTCGTCGAGCGTCGTCGGCACCTTGTAGCTGTTGTCCGAGAACTCCTTCGGGGAGTACCAGACCAGCGACTTCACGCTCGCACCGGACGGAGCGGCGTAGAACTTGCCGCCGACCGATCCGTAGGACTTCCAGTCCGCGCCCCAGAACTTGTCGACGTTGTCCGCCACGGCCTTCGGGGCGGGCTTGGCCGCACCGGTCGCGACGAGCTGCTGGAGCAGACCCGGCTGGGGGACGATCGCGATGTCGGGCGGGTTGCCGGCCTTGGCCCGGACCAGCACCTGGGTCTCGAAGGCCTTGTCGCCCGTGTAGACGATCTTGGCGTGCGTGCAGTCCTCGAACGGCTTGTAGGAGTCCATGTACGGCTGGTCCTCGGGCGTCACGATGCCCGTGTAGACAGTGACCGTCTTGCCGGTCAGGTCACCGTACGAGGCGAACGCGGCGCAGGCGCCGCTGGCGGCGGTGGTGGTGGTGGTCCCGCCGCTGGCGGTGGTCCCGCCGGAGGTCCCGCTGGAACATGCCGCCAGAGCCAGGGCGAGGCCCAAGCCGCCGGAGATAGCCGCGAGAGTGCGGCTTGATCGCTTGCTTGACACGAGATGACCTCCACGTCGTTGTGGTCGTTGGATGATTGATCGGGTCGAGCGTGGTCCTCAGAAAGGCACCCTCTCATGCAAGCGCTTACATCACTGGGGCGCAAGCCCGTCTGGGACTCAGTTCGGTAACGATTCGGTCACACCTCGCACCCGTGCGCGAGGCGGAGCGGTCGAGCCCCGCATGACGAGCTTGGTCTGGTAGACGACGTCCTCGGGCACGGGGGCCCCAGCGATCATCTGGAGCAGGAGTCGTGCTGCGTTCGCTCCCTCCTCGAAGGCAGGCTGCGACATCGTCGTCAGTCCCACCAGGACACCCAGGTCGTGGCCGTCGATCCCCACCACGGAGAGGTCCTCGGGGACGCGCAGCCCGAGGTCCCGGGCAGCCAGGATCGCGCCCATCGCCATCTCGTCGGACGCCGCGAACACCGCCGTCAGGTCGGGAACCTGCCGCAGCAGCAGGTGCATCGACTCCCGGCCGCCGTCGACGTCGAAGTGCCCGTGCACCTCGAGCGCCGGTTCGACCGGGACCCCCGCGGCCTCGAGCGCCGCGATCCAGCCCTGGCGACGGAACACCGGCGGGGAGAACGGGGTGACGTCGTCGGGGGCCCCGCCGATGTGCCCGATGCGGCGATGGCCGAGCCCGATGAGGTGCTCGGTGGCCGTTCGCGCCGTCGCGAGGTCGTCGAGGCGGACCGTGACCTGCCCTGGGACGCCGGAGCCGATGAAGATCATCGGGCGTCCGAGACTGACGAGCGACTGCACCTCGCTGTCGTCGAGCGGGAGACCAACGACGAGGATCCCGTCCACGCGCCGTCGCAGCACGTCGGGGTCGACGCGGAGCCGGGGCATGCGACGCGAGACCTCGAAGCTGTGCAGCAGCGCGTCGAAACCCTCCGCCCGCAGCGCTCGCTCGGCGCCCTCGATGACGTTCGAGAAGAACCAGTGGTTGATCCACGGGGTGAGCAGACCGATGGTCCGCGTGCGTCCCGACGCGAGCGAGGCAGCCGATGGCGAGGCCACATATCCGAGCGTGAGCGCGGCGGTCCGCACGCGGTCCCGCGTGGACTCCGAGACGTTGGGGAGCCCACGCAGCGCACGGGACACCGTCGCCGTCGAGACGCCAGCAGCCCGCGCAACGTCGTCGATGCTGTGCGCCACGATCGCGACTGTCTCACTCCCGGGGGTTGTCGTCCACCCCGGGGCATCTCGTCAGGGCAGCAGGCTCCGCAGCACCTCGACGGCACCGTCGTCGTCGATCGTGCCCGTGACCTCGTCGGCCACCGCCCGCACGTCCTCGGGTGCGTGGCCCATCGCGACGCCGCGCGCCGCCCACTGGAGCATCTCGCGGTCGTTGGCGCCGTCGCCGATCGCGACCGTCGCGAACGGCTGCACGCCGAGCGAGCGCCGCAGCTCCTCGAGCGCGCTGCCCTTCGACACCCCGCCCGGGGTCAGGTCCAGCCACGCCGTCCAGCCGACCGAGTAGGTCACCTCGTGGAGCCCGACCCGTTCGACGAGCTCGTGGAACTCCTCGGGCGTGCTGTCCGGGCTGCGCATGATCACCCGGGTGGCCGGATGAGCGCAGAGCTCGTCGAAACCGACGACCTCGAACTCGCCGCCCAGCTCACCGTCCGGGAACGGCGCGCTCACCCGGAACCCGCGACCGAGGTCCTCGACCGCGTACAGCGCGTCGGGCAGCTCCATCGCGAGGACCCGCAGGGCGGGCTCCGGGTCGAACGTGATGACGTCGGTGAACTCGTAGCC
>JAYTSH010000298.1:0-4026 GCA_043745755.1 Cellulomonas sp.
AGCCTCGCCCTCGATCGGCGGGCCCAGGCCCAGCTCGGGGTCGTGTCGGTCGTCCCGGGCGCTGCGGGCGCGTTCCGCCGCGACGCCCTCGTCCGTGTCGGCGGGTGGCCGTCCCGCACCCTCACCGAGGACGCCGACCTCACCGTCGAGCTGCTCGCGGCCGGGTGGAAGATCCCGTACGAGTCGGGCGCCATCAGCTGGACGGAGGCACCTGCCACGGTGCGGGAGCTGCTGCGGCAGCGCCGCCGCTGGTCCTACGGCACGACCCAGGTCACCGAGCTGCACCGGCATCGCATGATGCTGCGGTCCAGCGGTCGGCTCGGTCTCATCGGGCTCCCCTGGCTCACCCTGTCCCAGGTGATCCTCCCCGCCCTCGGACCCGTCGTCGACCTGTTCCTGGTCTGGCTGGTCCTGAACGGCGACTGGGCAATCGCCGCCAGCATGCTCGCCCTCGCCATCGCCATCGACGCCGTAGTCGCGACCTGGGCACTGCGCAGCGACGGCGAGTCCCTGCGATTCCTGCTCCTCCTGCCAGCGGCCCGATTCCTGTGGCGACCCCTCATGCTCGTCGCCGTCGCCGGCGGCCTCCGGTCCTGGTTGCTCGGCCGGGCCGTCGGCTGGAACCAGGCCACGCGACACAACACCGCGGCCGTCGGCGCAAGCTCCGCGACCTCGCTCCCAACGTCGGGCGCAGCCAACACTCTGCGGCGTCGAGAAGCGCTGACGACAGCACGCGCCGGAGGATGACGCGGCGTGTGCCCCGTGCGTTGAGCACGGGCACGCGCCGGCGTGGTCGACGGCAGAATCGAAGTCGACTTATGAGTCCAGTTCAGCGAAGTCGACCGGGGGAGGGTGCCCTGACGATGCCGACGGTTTCGAAGCTGACGGTGACGATACGGGTGAGCAGGTCAAGGTCGATGACCGGGCCGTTGTCGCCGAAGTAGTGCTGGATCCACATCCCGGGCTCGGTCACCCACGGGCGGTGCACCCGCACCCGACCGGCCGGGTAGTTGCGCTTGACCGCCGCGACCGCGCGCCGCGTGGTCCGTTCCCAGCCGGTCAGACCCAGACCGACGAGCTTGTCGTGGGCGACGTCGGCGCGGATCTTGCCGCTGGACCGCTCGACCCACTCCTCGATCTTGGGCAAGTACTCGTCGATCAGCTGCGCGCGTGGGACGGCTCGGTCGGACAGGGCGCCCGAGTCCCGGGCCGCGACATACCTGGCCACGGTGTGGTGGGAGACCCCGGCGGGCTCCCCAGCATCACGCAACGACCCCGTCAGGTCTAACGCTTCCAACATGTTCATGATCTCCTCGGCAGACTCCCGCGGTGTCCCTCCTGGGGGCGGCATGCGCTTCAGCACGCAAACCGCATCCCAGGAGGGGCCTCAACCGCGGGACGCGGTCAGGCAGACGACGTCATGTCGGGCAGATCTCATGACTGCCAGCGGGCAGTTCCTATGTCCGCCACCAGGCAGCTATGTGGCCGTCTCCGGGCAGTGTCTCGTGGCCGCTGTCAGCTGTCGCTGTCGGGGCAGGGCGCTCCGGGACGGAGTCGGTGTCATGTCTGGAACTCGCAGGACCGGCTGGGCCAGTACGTCGATGGGCGTTGCGCGCAGTACGGCGCGAACACCTCGAACGGGCGATCGCGAAGATCGTCCAGCCCTGGCGACGCAACGCGTGAACGACGATGTCGTCCTCCCGTGTGAGCATGAGCGGTAGGGCTCCCTTGAGCTGGATGGTGGTCGAAGACCGCCAGCCTCAAGCGAGCCCCGCCATCTCGGCGGAGCCACGCGGGTGGGGAATTTCAGTGAGCACAACTGGGTACTTTCAAACGAGCGTCATCATTGCGATGGTGGATGGTCATCCGGGTGTGGCACCGCAGACGGCCAAGGGATGACCGGCCGGCGCCCTGTGTGGCGCTGCCCCCCGACCGGGACGCCGGTGACTGACGAGAGCGACGACCGACACCACGGAGCACCCGGGAGAGCCCTCCGCCGCTGACCTTTCCGCCGTCCACATCGTGCGCCGACCGGCGCCGGCATAAAAGGCCCCACGGCCGGTTCGCGGTCGCACTGCGCACGAGCCTTGACCCCGACGCCTCGTCGGAGCGCGCGCCACGCGCCGAGGAGGAACAAGAGCTCGTCGGGAGCGCCCTTGACCGGCCCCACTCCTTCAGGGACGACCTGGACTTGTGCAGACGCATCGCCGGGAACTCAGGAACAGTGTCCCGAGCTTCCGGCGATGCGTACTGGGTGCGCCCGAAGGGACTCGAACCCCCAACCTTCTGATCCGTAGTCAGATGCTCTATCCATTGAGCTACGGGCGCGTGGCCCAAGGGCCGGAGATGACGATACCGTCCCGTGGCCCTGCGCCCAAACCGGCGGCGAAAAACACTCGACCCCGGTCTGTGAGGACCGGGGCCGAGAAGAGCGGAGACGGTGGGATTTGAACCCACGGAAGGGTTACCCCTTCACGACCTTAGCAGGGTCGCGCACTAGACCGGGCTATGCGACGTCTCCAAGCCTGCACAGGCTACCGGCCCGACAGCCCTGGACCAAAGCCTGGACCCCGGGGCCGCCCGCTACCGCTCGAAGGCCCAGGTCTGGTCGGTCAGCATGCGCGCCACGGCGAGCCCGATGGAGATCGCCACCACGACGAGGCCGGCCTGGACGCCGTAGGCGAGCGCCTGGGTCGTGTCTCCGTTGACCAGGTAGAACACAGCCCGATAGGCGGTCACGCCGGGCACCATGATGACGACGGCGGGCACGGAGATCGTGATCCGGGGGACGCGCATCCGCGGCGCCACCCACGCGGCCATGAGCCCGACGAGCAGGCACGCACCGGCGGCGGCGGCTTGCGTGACGACGCCGACGTCGACGAGTTCGAGCCGCACCACGTTCGCGACCATGCCGACGCCCGCCGCGGCGAGCGCCATCGGCCACGGGCTGTTGAACAGGAGCGCGAACCCCAGCACCCCGACGAAGCTCGCGATGAACCGCAGGAGCAGCAGGACACCGGCTGACATCGCCAGCCGCTTCCCGGGCTCGGGCGACAGGCCCACGATGGCCGAGACGCCCCACACCGCGAGGGCCGCGGACGTCAGCAGCATCAAGGCGTGCGTGAGTCGCGCGACGCCTGCGGAGAAGTCGAGCTTCGCGAGGTCGAGGGCCCCGGTCACGAGCGCGAAACCGGGGATGAGGAAAAGGACTGCCGAGACGTACCCGGCCTGGTGGAGCGCATCTGTCGCGCCGAGCCAGTGCAGCCCCTGCACCAGGGTGAGGTAGGCCATGCACGCGACCGCGGCCGCGAGCATGGTCACGCCGAACTGGTTGTAGCCGCGGTGCAGCATCGCACGCCGCAGCAGCTGGCCGAGGCCCGCTCCGACGAACACGCAGGCCATCTCGATCGGGCCGCCGTTGTTGAGGAACGAGAATCCCACGCAGGCGATCGACGACCACAGCGCGTTGCGGATCGGGCCGTACAGGGGCGGTGTCGCCGTGATCCTGTCGAGCTCCTCGGTGACCTCGTCCGTGGTCACGGGACGCTCGCTGACGAAGGCTCGGCGCTCGAGCGCGGACGCGAGGACTTCGAGCTTCGCGAGCCGGTCCGCGTTGATGCCGATCGAGCGGACCTCGGCGACCTCGGTGCGGAAGCTGTTCCCGCGGTGGGAGGTCGTCGTGATCTCGGTGAGGGTCACGTGCGCCTCGTGGCGCTCGACCCCCATCGCGCGGGCGACCCGCGCCATCGAGGCCTTGACCCGGTAGCTGCCGGTTCCGGCGGACAGGCTCAGGCGTCCGACGCGCAGAGCGACGCCGGACTGCCGGATGAGCTCCAGCTCGTCGTCGGGGGGTTGCATAGGCACGGGACCATCATGGCGGTGCTCGGGCCGACGGACCAGGACGTCCGGCCCGGGCGACCCGTGTGGCGGAGGGCGTGGGATTCGAACCCACGAGGACGGGGTTGTCCCGCCCCAACGGTTTTCAAGACCGTCGCTTTCGGCCGCTCAGCCAGCCCTCCAGTGCGC
>JAYTSH010000299.1:0-2284 GCA_043745755.1 Cellulomonas sp.
AAGACGGTCACGGTCACGTTCAAGTCGTCTCAGTTCGTGAACCAGAACAAGGTGCTCAACCTGTTCGTGGTCCCCGAGCACATCTGGTCCAAGATCGCCGACCCGACGACCGACCTCAACCAGAAGCCGATCGGCTCAGGCCCGTACACGCTGAAGTCCTGGACCCCGCAGGCCGCGATCCTTGTCGCGAACACCAGCTACTGGGGCGGCAAGCCCGCCGTCCCCGAGCTGCGCTACACGGGGTACAACGACAACAACGCCCTCACGACGGCCCTCGTGAACGGCGACGCCCAGTGGGGCTGGACGTTCATCGCCGACTACGAGAACGTCTACATCTCCAAAGACAAGGCCCACAACACCTTCTGGGCACCTGCGGGCCTCGGCATCGACGCGCTGTACCTCAACACCGAGACCGCACCGTTCAAAGACGTCGCCCTGCGCAAGGCGCTCAACATGGTGATCGACCGTGCGGCCGTGCACACCACGGCAACCTCCGGGGTGTTCCCGCAGCTCGAGAGCATCACCGGCCTGCCGACTCCCGCCGGTGACGACTACGTCGCAGCGCCCTACGCCGGCAAGAAGTTCGCGGTGGACGTCGACGGGGCCAAGAAGGTCCTCGCAGACGCCGGCTACACGCTCGACGGCGCCACGCTCAAGGACCCGGCCGGCACCGCGGTGACGTTCAAGCTCACCAACCCGACCGGATGGTCCGACTACCTCACGTCGCTCCAGCTCGTCGCGGACGCCGTCAAGCCGCTCGGCATCACAGCGACCGTCGAGGGCATGAACGCGGACGCATGGTTCGCGGCGATCGCCAACGGCGACTTCCAGGCCTCGATGCACTGGACCGACGCCGGCGCCACCCCGTGGGACATGTACTCGGACATCATGGACGGCTCGCAGTACGTCGCGGTCGGCCAGAAGGCCAACTGGAACTTCGGCCGGTTCCAGAACGCGGACGCCACCAAGGCGCTCGCGACGTTCGCCACGTCAACCGACAAGGCGGCCCGCAAGACCGCGCTCGACATGGTGCAGAAGGTGTTCGTCGAGCAGGTCCCGGCCATCGCGATGGTCGCCCGGCCCACCGCGGCGGAGTACTCCACGAAGAACTACGTGGGCTGGCCGTCGGCTGACGACCCGTACAACCAGCCGCAGCCGACCGGTCCGCAGGCTTCGCAGATCCTCATGAAGCTGAAGCCCGCGTCCAAGTGACGCCTCGGTCCGCGTCGGACGTGCACCTCGCGCCCGACGCGGACCGTCCGCACCCCGCCCTGCCCCCTCTCCTGACTGGTGACCCATGAGCACACCCAGCCCCCACTCGCCGGCGACCGCGACGGCTGCCGGCAGCCGACCTGGTGAGGTCGTGCTCGAGGCCGTCGGCCTCACCAAGCACTTCACGCTGCGCTCGGGCCGCCGGCGCAGCGTCGTCCACGCGGTCGACGACCTCGATCTCGAGCTCCGCCGCGGGACTGTCGTCGCGCTCGTGGGCGAGTCGGGCTCGGGCAAGTCGACCGTCGCGAGGCTCCTCGCGCAGCTGCTCCCGCACACCGGCGGCACCGTGCGACTGCAGGGTCAGGTTGTCGACGCTCGCGGACGCCGCCAGTTCCGCGCGTACTGCCGTCGCGTGCAGATGATCTTCCAGGACCCGTTCGCGTCGCTGAACCCGATCCACACGGTGCGGTACACGCTCACGCGCGCGCTGCGCATCCACCACCGTCGGCTGCGCGGCGCCGACCTCGAGCGCTCCCTCACCGAGCTGCTCGAGCGCGTCCAGCTGCAGCCGGCGTCCCGCTACGTCGACAAGTTCCCCCACGAGCTGTCCGGTGGTCAGCGTCAGCGCGTCGCGATCGCCCGCGCACTCGCCGCCGAGCCCGAGGTCCTGCTCGCGGACGAGCCGATCTCGATGCTGGACGTGTCGATCCGCCTCGGGATCCTCAACCTGCTGCGCGAGCTGCGCGACGACCTGCACCTCGCGATCCTCTACATCACCCACGACATCGCCTCGGCCCGGTACTTCGCGGACCGGACAGTCGTCATGTACGCAGGGCGCATCGTCGAGACCGGCGACAGCGAGTCCGTCACGCAGGACCCCCGGCACCCGTACACGCAGCTGCTCGTCCGCTCGGCTCCCGACCCGGACCAGCTGTCGCCGCTCGGTGCCGGCGAGGCGCGCGGTGAAGCCCCGAGCCTTGTGACTCCCCCGCCGGGCTGCCGGTTCAACCCGCGCTGCCCGTACGCGACCGAGCTGTGCCGCACCCAGGTGCCGCCGCTGATCGACGTCGGG
>JAYTSH010000300.1:0-1550 GCA_043745755.1 Cellulomonas sp.
CCGGGTCGTCGTGCACGACGACGTCCACCCGGCCACCCACCAGCTGTACGCGCAGCGAGTCGACCTGCTCGACCTCGATGATCTGCGGGCCGGCGACGACCCAGGACTCCGTGGGCATGGCTACTCCTCATGTCGAGATATATCGCGTTCCAGACACGATATATCTCGACACACCCGGGAGGCAAGGGTCAGGACATGAGCCCCGCACCCCGCAGCTCGACCGTGAGGTCCTGCGGGTTCGTGGCGACCGAGCAGGCTTCCTCGTACGTGATGACGTCATCGCGGATCAGCTGGAACAGGTGCTGGTCGAACGTCTGCATCTTGTAGTACTCACCCTCGCGGATGAGGTCGAGGAGCGGCGGCGAGTTCGACGGGTCGAGGATCGCCTCGGCCGTGCGGCCGGTGTTGACGAGCACCTCGATGGCGGGACGTCGACCGCTGCCGTCAGCCTTGCGTACCAGGCGCTGCGACACGACGCCGCGCAGCGCCTGCGCCAGTGCGATGCGGATCTGCTTCTGCTCGTGCGGCGGGAAGAAGTCGACGACCCGGTTGACGGACTCCGCCGCATCGATCGTGTGCAAGGTCGACAGGACGAGGTGCCCCGTCTCGGCGGCAGACAGCGCGGCACGCACGGTCTCGACGTCGCGCATCTCGCCGACCAGGATCACGTCCGGGTCCTGACGCATCGCAGCACGGAGTGCGACGGTGAAGTCCGCCGTGTCCTGACGCACCTCGCGCTGCGAGATGATCGCCTTCTTGTCGTGGTGGAGGACCTCGATAGGGTCCTCGATCGTCACGATGTTGACCTCACGGAAGCTGTTGATGAGATCGACCATGGACGCGAGGGTCGTCGTCTTGCCCGAGCCGGTCGGGCCGGTCACGAGCACGAGACCGCGGGGTTCGAGGGCCAGCTCGCCCACGACCTCGGGCAGCCCGAGCTCCGCAAGGGACTGCGCGCCGATCGACACGCGACGGAAGACCAGACCGAACGTCCCCCGGGCCTGGTAGGCGTTCACGCGGAAGCGCCCGACACCCGACACAGAGAACGCGAAGTCCGCCTCGTGCGTCCTGCGGAACTCGTCGACAAGGTCCTCGGGCAGCACCTCAGCGACCATGTGCTCGGTGTCCTTCGGGCGCAGCTCGGGCACCTGCAGCTTGCGCAGCCTCCCGTCGACGCGGACGCGCGGGGCAGACCCGACCTTGACGTGCAGGTCGGAGCCTCCCGTGCTCGCGAGGGCGTGCAGCAGCGGGATCACGGACATGGGCTGGTCACTCACCCCTCGTACATCGGAGCGCACCCGGTCCGACTTGAACCCGTGAGGGCGTCAGATCGCCGGTCGTACCGAGGTGGGCGGCGAACGCGGCCCGCACAGTGTGGGACGATGGAGCCGAATCCGGCGCGCACCGTGGGCGCCAGAACCCGAGGAGACACCGATGAGCAAGCGTGGCCGCAAGCGTCGCGCCCGCAAGGGCAGTGCCGCGAACCACGGCAACCGCCCGAACGCCTGAGTCGTTCGCGCGGACGTCAGAGACATGACACGGGCCCGGTG
>JAYTSH010000301.1:0-4355 GCA_043745755.1 Cellulomonas sp.
CAAGCAGCCCGTCGGCACCCCGTCGCTGCCGATCTTCGACAAGGCCACGTACGACACGTCGCTGACCTGGATCAAGGACTACATCAACATCCCGACCGCGCAGGTCGCGACGTTCAACGCCAAGATCTTCGACCAGCCGCTCGTCGCCGAGCCGGGACGCTCCACGCAGGAGCTGTACGCGGCCCTCGACACCGTTGTCCAGGCTGTCCTGACCGACCAGAACGCCGACATCGACGGGCTGCTGGCCCAGGCCAACACCAACGTCCAGGCCCTGCTCGACAAGGGCTGACGTCCGCGGGTGGCCGGGGCGGCGCACGTCGCCCCGGCCACCCCGCCCCGCCGCCCCGCCCCACGCCACCGAAAGGTCCGCCCGCATGAGCGTCCTCGCACGCACCGTGCCCGCCGCGCCGCCGGCGCCCGCCGCGCCGCCGCGTCGACGCCCGAGCCGCACCCCGACGACCTGGCTCCGGAGCGGTGGACTGAGCAACCTCGTCTTCCTGCTCCCGGTGCTCGTCATCTTCGGGGCGTTCTCGTGGTTCCCGATCGTCCGGGCCGTCGTCATGAGCGTCCAGGAGACCAACCTCGTCACGGCGCCGGTGTTCGTGGGCCTCGACAACTTCCGCTCGGTGCTCGCGGATCCGCTGCTGTGGACGGCAGTCAAGAACACGGTCTACTTCGCGCTGCTCGCGCTCGTCATCGGCTACCCGGTCCCGCTGCTGCTCGCGGTGCTCATGAGCGAGGTCCGCCGCTTCAAGGGCCTCTACTCCGCGCTCGCGTACCTCCCCGTCGTCGTGCCGCCGGTCGTCGCGGTGCTGCTGTGGAAGTTCTTCTACGACGGCAGCAGGACTGGCGTCTTCAACACCCTGCTCGGGACCGTGGGTCTCGGCCCGTTCCCGTGGCTGCAGAACGCGTCCTCCGCGATGCCCTCGCTCGTGCTCGAGGCGACGTGGGCCGGGGCCGGCGGGACGGTGATCATCTACCTCGCGGCGCTCACGTCGGTACCTGCCGAGCTGTACGACGCGGCCGAGGTCGACGGTGCGTCCGTCTGGCGCAAGGTCTGGCACGTCACGATGCCGCAGCTGCGCGGCGTCCTGTTCATCACGCTGATCCTGCAGATCATCGGGACGGCGCAGGTGTTCCTCGAACCGTTCCTGTTCACCGGCGGCGGCCCCGCGCACGCGACGATGACCGTCCTGCTGCTCATCTACAACTACGCGTTCGCGAACTCCCTGGGCGGCGACTACGGCGCGGCGACGGCGCTGAGCGTCATGCTCGCGGGCGTCCTCGCGGTGTTCTCCGTCGTCTACTTCCGGCTCACCCGGTCCTGGAGCACGTCATGACCACCGCGCGCACGACCCGCACCGACGACGCGACTGAACGCGGCGTGCTCTCGCAGGCCGACTGGCACCGGCCGCTCGTGCGGCGCTCGATGCGGACCGTGCACGTCGTCCTGCTCGCGCTCCTCGCGTTCGCGGGGCTCGGCCCCATGGTGCTCCTGGCGAAGTTCGCGATCACCCCGACGCAGGACATCCTGCGCACGCCGATGGCGCTCTTCCCGCACGGCGTGGCCTGGGGAAACCTCTCCGAGGCATGGAACGACGTCCACGTGAGCCTCTACTTCGTCAACACCGTGGTCATCGCCGCGGGCTCGTGGCTCATGCAGCTCCTCGTCGCCACCACGGGCGGCTACGCGCTCTCGGTGCTCAGGCCGCGGTACGGCAAGCTCATCTCGGGTGCCGTGCTCACGACGATGTTCGTTCCCGCTGTCGTCCTGCTGGTCCCGCTGTATCTCACGATCCTCGACCCGCCGGTGCTCGGCAGGTCGCTGATCAACACGTTCTGGGCCGTGTGGTTGCCCGCGGGCGCGAGCGCGTTCAACGTCCTGCTCGTGCAGCGGTTCTTCGACAACCTGCCGCGCGAGGTGTTCGAGGCCGCGCGGGTCGACGGGGCCGGGCCGTTCCGGCTCTTCTGGTCGATCGTGCTGCCCATGTCCAAGCCGATCCTCGGGGTCGTGTCGGTGTTCGCCATCATCGCGTCGTGGAAAGACTTCCTCTGGCCGCTGCTCGTCCTGCGCAACCCCGACCTCCAGCCGCTCTCGGTCCGCCTCCCGACGCTCGCGCACACCACTGACCTGGGGGTGTTCCTCGCGGCGCTTGCGATCTCGACGCTCATCCCGGTCGCGATGTTCGTCCTCTTCCAGCGACAGTTCCTCAACAGCGCCGGGCTCGGGGGAGCCGTGAAGGGCTGACGGACCAGGACCCGCACACACCATCGTGGTGTGGCTCCGCGCAGGCCAACGGGTTCACTCGCCCGCCAGAGCGCTCAGGTCGATCGTCCCGTCGATGACGCGGGTCGCCACCACGGACAGCGTCACCCCGGTGCTGCGTGCATGCATGCGCATCTGGTGGAACGCCGTGGTGACGCTGATCCCGGCCCGTGCCGACAGGACGCCCTTGGCCTGCTCGATGAGGATCCGGCTCTGCAGGGCAGTCTGGAGCTGCTCCGAGAGGCGCACCTGCTCGAAAAGGTTGCGTTGGCTGAGCAGCCCGATCGTGGCGACGTCGGCCATGGCCTGCCCGACGGCGATGTCGTCCTGGCTCAGGGGTGCGGCGTCCTCAGTGACCAG
This sequence comes from Cellulomonas sp., assembly GCA_043745755.1. GTDB lineage: Bacteria > Actinomycetota > Actinomycetes > Actinomycetales > Cellulomonadaceae > Cellulomonas_A. The sequence continues at coordinate 2,627 of JAYTSH010000301.1, forward strand.
GTTGAGCACACCGATGATCTGTCCGCGCAGCCGCATGGGCAGCGCGTGAGTGGCACGGAAGCCCGCCTCGACCGCTGCGGGCGTGAACCGCGGCCAGCGCGCGAGCGCGTCGATCAGGTCGATGTTGGTCGTCGGCAGCCCGCTCGTGAAGCACTCGCGGCACGGACCCTCGGCGACCTGCAGCTCGAACAGCTCGAGCAGGCGCGCGCGTTCGAGCGTCGAGGCCATCAGCTGCAGCTCGCCGCGCTGGTCGGCGAGCATCAGACCGGCCGCATCGGCCCCCAGGAGCTCGACCGTGCGGTCGGCGAGCGTCTGGAGCAGGTCGACGACGTCGAAGTCCTCGACCAGGGTGTCGGCCAGCTCGACAAAGACTTCTGCGAGCCGTTGGTGCGGCTTCATCGGCTTCTCCTGAGCTGTCCGGCACCCGGTCGTCCGTGTGGCCGCCTGGTCCCGATCTCGCTACTCATTGTCGATGTCCCCGTCGCCGTTCGTGAAGTGCACGAGCCCGGCGCCGATGGACGCTATCGCCGCGTCGGCGGGTCGTCGCGGCGCAGGGCTCGACCCTCCCAGGCCAGGGCGTGCCAGCCGTCCCGCGGGCTGCCCTCGAGGAGGACCGTCCCGGTGTTGGCCAGCGTGTTGCGGGCCGCGAAGTCTGCGGTGACGTTGTGGGCGCGCACCGCGGTCCAGGTCCGGATGACCGAGCCGTGGCTCACGATCGCGGCCGTCGCGGCTCCCGATCCGGCGATCTCGGCGACCACGGCGTCGTACCGCGCGAACACCTCGGCCCCCGACTCGCCCCCGGGCATGCGCACGTGGACGTCGCCCGAGCTCCATGCGAACGTCGTGCCGAGATACACCTGGACCGATGCCTCGTCGCCGCGCATCTCGAGGGTGCCGGCGCGGACCTCGCGCAGCCCTTCGCGCACGCGGACCTCGAGGCCGAGCAACGACGCGAGCGGCGCGGCGGTCTGCTGGGTGCGCAGGAGCGTCGAGGCGTAGAGCACCTCGATCGACTCGTCGCGCAGGATCGCGGGCAGCGCGGCGGCCTGCTCGAGCCCGATGCCGGTCAGCCCGGCGCCAGGCTCGTCGGTGTCGAGCAGCCCGGCGACGTTGGAGCTGGTCTGGCCGTGGCGGACGAGGATCAGACGCATGGCTCGATCCTCCCGCATCGCGGGCGCCCGGTGACGGGACTGACGGCCGGGCCGCACGACGTGGTCAGGGCGCCAGGAGCCGTGCGACGAGGCGGCCGCCCGCGGACGCGACGGTCAGAGGATCGTCCGTGATCGCGGCGAGCATCGCCGCGACGTTGCTGACCGCGAGCAGCCCGAGGGCGGCGTCGAGGTCGTCGCGCGTCACGCCTGAGGTCGGGCCGGTCTCGCGGCCTGCGCTGCGGTCCCGCGCGAGCCGGTCGTCGCGCACGCGCTCGGCGAGCCCGTGCAGCGACGCGTCGAACAGAGGGCCGAGGTCGTGGCGCGCCTCGGGGTGGCGGACGGCGTACGCCAGCATCTCGACGATCACGCTCATCACCGTGGGCCTCGTCATGACGCCGCAGATGCTCGGCCAGGCCAAGCTCGAGGGCAGCCACGACTGGATGCGCACGCTCCCCGTGCCGCGCTGGACCTTCCTCGCGAGCGACCTGCTCATGTGGACGCTCATCGCGCTGCCCGGGATGGTGCTCGGCATCGTCGTTGGGGTCATGCGGTTCGACGTGCAGCTCTCGATCGCGCCG
>JAYTSH010000302.1:0-9837 GCA_043745755.1 Cellulomonas sp.
GAAGGTACCGCCGCGGTCGATGCGTCGGTACGTGTGGGCGCCGAAGAAGTCGCGCTGCGCCTGGATGAGGTTGGCGGGCAGCCGCGGAGCACGCACGCCGTCGTAGTAGGCGAGCGACGACGAGAACGCGGGTGTGGGCACGCCGTTGAGAGCGGCCTGCGAGACGGTCCGGCGCCACGCCCCGACCCCCTTGCCGACAGTTTCGACGAAGTACTCGTCCGCGAGCAGCAGCGCGAGCCCGCTGTCGCGCTCGTAGGCCTCCGTGATGCGGTTGAGGAAGCGGGCGCGGATGATGCAGCCGCCGCGCCAGATCCTCGCCATCGCACCGCGGTCGATGTCCCACCTGAACTCCGCCGATGCGGCCGCGATCTGGTCGAAGCCCTGCGAGTACGCCACGACCTTCGACGCGAGCAGCGCGAGACGCACGTCCTCGATGAAGGCGTCCCGGTCCGTCACGTCCCAGGTCCCGGCATGGCCCTCGAGCGCCCGCACGCCCGCAGCGCGCTGCGGCACGGAGCCGGACAGCGCACGCGCGAACGTCGCCTCCGCGATCCCGGTGATCGGCACGCCGAGGTCGAGGGCGTTCTGCACCGTCCAGCGTCCGGTGCCCTTCTGCTCGGCCTGGTCCAGGACGACGTCGACGAAGGCATGCCCGGTCTCGGCGTCGGTGTGAGCGAGGACGTCGGCGGTGATCTCGATGAGGAACGACTCGAGCTCGCCACCGTTCCAGGCCCGGAAGATCTCGGCAATCTCCGCGGCCGAGGCACCCAGGCCCTGCCGCAGCAGGTCGTACGCCTCGGCGATGAGCTGCATGTCGGCGTACTCGATGCCGTTGTGGACCATTTTCACGAAGTGGCCGGCGCCGTCGGGTCCGACGTAGGTGCAGCACGGGACGCCGTCGACCTTCGCCGAGATGTCCTCGAGGATCGGGCCGAGCACCGCGTACGACTCGCGCGATCCCCCGGGCATGATCGACGGACCGAGCAGAGCGCCCTCCTCGCCGCCGGAGACGCCCGAGCCCACGAAGTGCAGGCCGTGGGCCTTGAGCTCGCGCTCGCGGCGGATCGTGTCGGGGAAGTGCGCGTTGCCCGCGTCGATGACGATGTCACCCTCGTCGAGCAGCGGGACCAGCTCGGTGATCACCGCATCCGTGGGGCCGCCGGCCTTGACCATGATGATGACCTTGCGTGGCCGCTCGAGCGATGCGACGAAGTCCGCCATCGACTCCGAGGCCACGAACGTGCCCTCCCCGCCGTGGTCCGCGACGAGCGACTGCGTCTTCGCGAACGACCTGTTGTGCACGGCCGTGGTGTACCCGTGCCGCGCCAGGTTGCGGGCCAAGTTGCGGCCCATCACCGCCAGTCCCGTCACACCGATCTGAGCGGTTCCCGCGCGGGCGCTTGGTGCGGTCATGAGCGGTGCTCCTTCGTACGGGTTCACGTCGTCGAGCCGACGGCAAGGTTCGTCGGTCAGCCTAACGGCGCGGGCGACACGACGACGCGGCGTGCCGGACCGCAAGACTGTCGCGGGTCGCACGTACGCTCGCCGGTGTGATCCCTGCCGGACCCGACGACGCACCGCCCGCCTTCGTCCGGGCGCTGAGGTCGCTGCGCGACGTGCAGCTGCGCCCCGAGATCCATCTCGAGGAAGTGCCCGGTCCCGCCCGGATCGCTCCTTACACCGCCGCGCTGGCCGCGGAGGTCCGAGCGAACGCCCGCGACATCGAGGCCGACGACCTGGCGTCCGGACGCTTCGTCGTCCTGCACGACCCGGCCGGTCAGGAGGCCTGGGACGGGACGTTCCGGCTCGTGACCCTCGTGCGTGCATCCCTCGAGGCCGAGGTCGGCTCAGACCCGATGCTCGGCGAGGTCGCCTGGAGCTGGTTCGTCGACGCGCTGGCCGAGTCGGGTCTGGACCCGCACGCTGCTGGCGGGACCATCACGCGCGTGCTGTCGCAGAGCTTCGGTGCGCTCGACAGACGCCCTGAGCAGGTCGACCTCGAGATCCGCGCGAGCTGGACCGCTCGCGACGAGAACCTCCTGCCGCACCTGCAGGCGTGGGCAGAGCTGCTGTGCACGGCCGCGGGACTCCCTCCGCTGCCGGCGGGAGTCGTTCCCATCCCGCGCCGCCGCTGACGGGGTCTTCTCGTCACCTGTCGCCCAGCGCACGCCGCCCCAGCTCCACCCGCTGCGCGGTGAACACCGCGAGATCCTGACCTCAAGGTGATCTGCGGCGCTGCCGATGCCATGGCATGACGTTGGATCGCCGTGCGGAGGCAGCTGTGAGCGCGGGGGCGCTGCGCGCACGGGCGACCGACCTGCGCGCCGTCCCGCCTGCTCCGGGCAGCCGCGCGCACGGCATCAGCCCCACCGACGGCCGCGTCGCTGCTGGCGACCCCGCCGATCGCCGTACGGTCGGCCAGATGTGCGTCGTCGTCACGAACCTCGCCGACGGCGATGGGCAGATCCTCGTGCGCAACCTCCGTCGGCGCGGCACCGGCCGAGTGATCCTGTTGGCTCGTCGTGCGAGCCGACCCGAGCTCGTCGGACTGCTCACGGGCGGTCTGCGCGGCGCGATCGCCTCGGAGTCGCACGCATCGATCCCCGTCGGCTCACGCGGTCCGTCCTTCCCGACCGAGCGACCTGACCTCACGGTGCGTGAGCTCGGAGTCCTGCGTCTCGTCGCCGACGGGTGCAGCAACCGCGCGGTCGGCGAGCACCTCGGCCTGTCGGCTCTCACGGTCAAGAGCCACCTCGCGCGCATCTCCCGCAAGCTCGGGACCGGCGACCGCGCAGCCCTCGTTGCGATCTCCATCCGCTCGGGCGTGCTCGACTGACCCGACGGATCCGTGCGCGCCCCGCGTGGCCTGCACCGATGGGCGCCGGGGTGCGCCTACCGTGGGCACCATGCTCTCCGATCGACCGGCCGACGACGGCGCAGCTGACCGCGCCGCACCCGACCCGGTCACCGCTGCGTCCACCGAGACCGACGCCGCGCCCGTTGTGGTCCCCCTGACCGAGCCCGCTGACGGCATCCCTCCCGTGGTGGACACGCTCGAGGAGCTGGCGCAGGTCGCCGCTGCCTTCGAGGCAGGGACGGGACCGGTCGCGGTCGACGCAGAGCGCGCGTCGGGCTATCGATACGGACAGCACACCTACCTCGTCCAGCTCCGCCGCGAAGGCGCCGGGACCGCACTGATCGACCCGATCGCCCTGCCGGACCTGTCGGTTCTTTCGGATGCGCTCGTGGGCGTCGAGTGGGTGCTCCACGCGGCATCCCAGGACCTTCCTGGCCTGTTGGAGCAGAACCTGCGCCCGTCGCGCATCTTCGACACCGAGCTCGGCGCCCGTCTGCTCGGGCTCGATCGGGTCGGCCTGGCCGCCGTCGTCGCCGAGCTGCTCGGGCTCGGCCTCGCCAAGGAGCACTCAGCGGTCGACTGGTCCACCCGGCCGCTCCCCGAGCAGTGGCTGCGCTACGCCGCCCTCGACGTCGAGGTCCTCGTCGAGCTGCGCGAGATCATCGCCGAGCGGCTCGCGGTCGCAGGCAAGGCCGAGTGGGCAGCCCAGGAGTTCGAGGCCGTCCGGCTCGCCCCTCCGGCGACGCCGCGGGTCGAGCCCTGGCGCCGGGTTTCCGGCCTGCACGCGATCCACGACACGCACCGGCTCGCCGTCGTCCGCGAGCTGTGGACGACGCGCGAGGAGAACGCCCGCCAACGCGACATCTCGCCGGGACGCGTCCTGCCCGACCACGCGATCCTCGCTGCCGCGCAGGCGCTGCCCCGGTCGGTGCCCCAGCTCGTCGCCCTGCCGGCGTTCTCCGGCAAGGGGACCCGCCGCCGCGCCGCGCTGTGGCAGCACGCGATCGACGAGGGCCTTGCCTTGCCGGATTCCGAGCTTCCGTCGGTGCGCGGCCCGAGGTCCGACGCGCCACCGCCGCCGCGCGCCTGGCCCGACCGGGACCCGGCAGCGGCAGCCCGGCTCGCCGCCGCGCGCGATGCTGTCGCGACCCTGTCGAGCGAGGTCGAGGTTCCCGCCGAGAACCTGTTGCAACCGGACCTGTTGCGGCGGCTGTGCTGGTCGCCGCCGTCACTGCTCGACGCCGCATCCATCGGGACCGTCCTGCGCGCCGGTGGCGCCCGCCAGTGGCAGGTCGACGTCGTGACGCCTCGGCTCGTCGTTGCGTTCGCCACGGCCACGGCCACGGCCACGGCCGACTGACCGCGCGGTTGCTCGGGCATCGCTGACTGGACGTCCTCCTGGCGGTCCTGTGTCGAATTGCTTCGCCCACACCTCGCCCGCTCGGGTCACGCCCTGTTACTGTTCGGTAACTTCGGCCGACAAGGGACTTAGGTCCGGGTACGGTCTGCCGACATAGGCCCGCCCGTCGGGCCGCGAGGACACCGTCGTCCCTGCTCCCTGGAGGTCCGATGCCCAGCGCATCCCCCCGCACGGTCCGCCCCGTCGTCTTCGTCGAGGGCGTGCGCACGCCGTTCGGCCGCGCCCGGCCCGACGGCCTCTACGCAGGCACGCGGGCTGACGACCTCGCAGTCAAGGCTGTCCGAGAGCTGCTGCGCCGCCATCCCGAGCTGCCGCTCGAGCGGATCGACGAGGTCGCCTTCGCCGCCACGACGCAGACGGGCGACCAGGGCCTGACCCTCGGGCGCACGGTCGGGCTCCTCGCGGGGTTGCCACAGTCCGTGCCGGGCTACGCGATCGACCGGATGTGCGCCGGCGGCATGACCGCTGTGACCACGACGGCGTCGGGCATCGGCGTCGGCGCGCTGGACGTCACGCTCGCGGGCGGCGTCGAGCACATGGGCCGCCACCCGATGGGCGCGGGCGCGGAGCCGAACCCCCGCTTCGTCGCCGAGCGTCTCGTCAGCGCCGATGCCCTGAACATGGGCAACACTGCCGAGAACCTTCATGATCGCTTCCCGGAGCTCACGCGTGACCGCGCCGACGCGTTCGGCGTCGCGAGCCAGGCGAAGTACGCCACCGCACTGGCGGCCGGCCAGATCACTCCTGACCTCGTCGCCGTCGGTCTGCGCGACCCGGAACGCGGCTGGGGCCTGGCGACGGCCGACGAGCCGCCACGCCCGGGCACCCGCCTCGCTGACGTCCGCAACCTCCCGACACCGTTCCGTGCGGGCGGCCGCGTCACGGCTGCGACCTCGGCCCCGCTGACCGACGGGGCGGCGGCCTGCCTCCTCGCGGCCGAGGACACCGCCGAGGAGCTGGGGCTGGGCGCGCGGATGCGCCTCGTGGCATTCGCGTACGCGGGCGTCGACCCCGCCGTGATGGGCATCGGGCCGGTCCCCGCGACGCACAGGGCGCTCCACCGAGCGGGCCTGTCCATCGAGGACATCGGCCTGTTCGAGATCAACGAGGCGTTCGCGGTCCAGGTGCTGTCGTTCCTCGACGCGTTCGGCATCGCAGACGACGACTCCCGGGTCAACCCGTACGGCGGCGCGATCGCCGTCGGGCACCCGCTCGCCTCCTCGGGTGTGCGCCTCATGACGCAGCTCGCGCGCCAGTTCGCCGAGCGCACGGACGTCCGCTACGGCATCACGACGATGTGCGTCGGCCTCGGCCAGGGCGGCACGGTCATCTGGGAGAACCCGCACCACCCCGACTACGAGGGCTACCGGCCCACCGCGACGTCGGTCGACGGGATCGCCCGATGAGCACGCCATCGCCCATGCCGACTGCCGCGCCGCGCCCCGAGCGCATCGCCCACGCCCTTGTCCGCGACGTCGCCCTCCCCGGCGGCGCCGGGACGCTCGCCCTGGTCACCGTCGACAACGGGCTCGACCACACCAAGCCCACGACCCTCGGACCCGCCGGCCTCGCGGAGCTGCACACGACCCTGCTCGCCCAGCAGCACCGGGCCCTCGCGGGCGAGATCGTCGCCGTGGGCGTGACCGGCAAGCCCTACTACCTCGCCGCAGGCGCCGACCTCACGGCCGTGACAGCGATCTCGGTCGAGTCCGACGCACGCCGGGTAGCCGAGGCGGGTCACACCACGTATCGACTGCTCGGTGAGATGGGTGTCCCGACGTTCGCCTACGTCAACGGTGCCGCCCTGGGCGGAGGGCTCGAGCTCGCCCTGCACTGCACCTATCGGACCGTCGGCGCCGACGTCGCTGCACTGGCCCTGCCCGAGGCCTTCCTCGGCCTCGTGCCCGGCTGGGGCGGCTGCTACCTGCTTCCGCACCTGGTCGGAGTCCGGCGGGCGCTCGAGATCATCCTCACGCGTCCGCTCGCGGGCAACCGGATGACGAAGGCCGCCGAGGCGTTCGAGCTCGGCATCGTCGACGCCGTCTTCCACCCCGCCGACTTCCTCGAGCAGTCACTGGCCTGGACCGCCGAAGTCCTGGCGGGGCGCGTCGCGCCTCTACGCGCGGAGATCGAGTCGCAGGAGGAGTGGGACGCGGTCGTGGCGGGCGCTCGGGCTCAGCTCGACCAGCGACTCCACGGGGCCAAGAGAGCTCCCTACCGCGCGCTCGCGCTGGTTGCGGCCGCACGGACGGCCGATCGGGACTCGGCCTTCGCGGCCGAGGACGACGCGCTCACCGAGCTCATCATGTCCGACCAGCTCCGGGCGGGCCTGTACGCGTTCGACCTGACGAGCCGCCGGGCACGCACGCCCGCGGGCGCTCCCCCGGCGGCGCTCGCTCGTCCGTTGCGGTCGGTCGGCATCGTCGGTGCGGGACTCATGGCGGGCCAGCTCGCGGTCCTGATCGCGCGCCGCCTGCGGGTGCCGGTCGTCATGCGCGACATCGACGACGCGCGCGTCGCCGCGGGTCTCGCTGGCATCCGGTCGCAGGTCGAGCGGCAGGCCGCCAAGGGCCGCATGTCGCCCGACGAGGTCAACCGGGTCCTCGCCTCCATCTCGGTGAGCACGGACCTCTCCACGCTCGCCGGCGCCGACCTCGTCATCGAGGCCGTCACCGAGGTGCTCGCGCTCAAGCAGCGCGTGTTCGCCGAGCTCGAGGGTGTCATCGCGGACGACGCAGTCCTGGCCACCAACACCTCCGCGCTGTCCGTCACCGCGATGTCCGCGCACCTGCGCCACCCCGAGCGGGTCGTGGGGATCCACTTCTTCAACCCGGTCGCCCAGATGCCGCTGATCGAGGTCGTCCGCACGGCGTCGTCCACGGACGCGGCCGTCGCGACGGCGTTCGCGCTCGCACAGCAGCTCGGAAAGACCGCCGTGGGGGTCGCGGACCGTCCGGGCTTCGTGGTCAACAGGTTGCTTCTGCGGCTCCTCGCCGAGGTCGCGGCAGCGGTCGAGGGGGGCACACCCGTCCGTACGGCCGATGTCGCGCTGCGGCCCCTCGGCCTGCCGATGGGGCCGTTCGCTCTCATCCAGCTCGTTGGTCTGCCCGTGGCGCTGCACGTGCTCGACGCCTTGCATGGCGAGCTCGGCGACCGCTACCCGCTCTCCCCCGGCCTAGAACGGCTTGCGATGCAGGGCCGCCGGCTCGTACCCGAGCCGGACGGACACGGCGCGGAGCTCGAGGTCGACCCAACGATCCAGGACGCGTTCGAGAAACGCGACAGTGCCGCGGCGCTCGACGAGGCAGGTGTGCTCGACGCCGTCCTCGTGGGGCTCGCCGAAGAGATCGGCCTCATGCTCGATGAGGGGGTCGTCGACTCGCCCGACCAGATCGACCTGTGCATGATCCTGGGCGCGAACTGGCCCCTGCACCTCGGGGGGATCAGCCCGTACCTGGACCGCGCGGGGTACTCGGAGCGGGGCCTCGGGCGACGACTGCTGCCTCACGGAGTGGCAGACGTCCCCGCCGCTGGCTGAGCTGCGCGCCGAGGAGGTCGGTCAGAAGACCGTCAGCCCCCGGGCCCGGAACTGCTCGCGCACGCGGGTGACGAGCTCGGGGGTCGGCGGGGACGTGTCCTCGAGCTCGTAGCGCATCCCGAGGCTGTCCCACTTGTCCCGGCCCATCTGGTGGAACGGGAGGACCTCGACGCGCGTCACGGTCGACAGCGTCGCGACGTAGTCGGCGACAGCCTGCACGTTCTCGGGCGCATCGGTCAGCCCGGGGACGAGGACGAACCGGATCCAGATCTCGGTGCCGCGCACGGCGAGCCGACGACCGAAGTCGAGCGTCGGCTGCAGCTCGCGACCGGTCACGCGCTTGTAGGTCTCGGGGATGCCCGACTTCACGTCGAGCAGGACGAGGTCGATGTCGTCGAGCATCTCGTCGGTGCAGTGCGCCCCGAGGTACCCCGACGTGTCGACTGCGGTGTGCAGGTCCATCTCCTTCGCGCCACGCAGGACCCGCGCGACGAACGCGGGCTGCATGAGCGGCTCGCCGCCAGAGATGGTCACGCCGCCGCCCGTGACCTGAAAGATGTGCTTGTACCGGGAGATGCGATCGAGCAGCTCGGTCGCAGTCACGGGCTCGCCGCGCCGCATCTCCATCGTGTCGGGGTTGTGGCAGTAGAGGCACTGGAGCGGGCACCCCGACAAGAAGACCGTCATCCGCGTGCCAGGGCCATCGACCGCCGTGACGAGCTCCCACGAGTGCAGGGAACCGAGCTCACCGGCCCTGACCTGGGCGAACTTCTCGTGACGGCCGACCTCGCTGACCTCGAGTCCCGATGTTCCGGCCGACGCGCGGTGGTGTGAACCACCGACGACCGGCAGGCCCAGCTCGATCACGGGGGCGCCGAACTGGTCGGCACCGTGCGGTGCTGCCGTCGTGGCGTCCATGAGGGGCTGTGTTCCTGCCGGTCGTGGTGGTCTACGGCTCAGAGGCCGCCGTGGAAGGTGCGCGAGAGGACGTCGAGCTGCTGGTCGCGCGTCAGCCGGACGAAGTTGACCGCATAGCCGGAGACCCGGATGGTCAGCTGGGGGTAGTTCTCGGGGTGCTCCATGGCGTCCTCGAGGGTCTCACGGTTGAGCACGTTGATGTTCAGGTGGTAGCCGGAGGAGACGTTGTACCCATCGAGCAGCCCGACCAGGTTCGCCACCTGCTCTTCCTTGGTGCGGCCGAGGCCCGAGGGCACGACGGTCGACGTGAGGGAGATGCCGTCCTGTGCCTCGGAGTACGGCAGCTTCGCGACCGACAGGGCCGAGGCGAGCATGCCGTGCGTGTCGCGGCCGTTCATCGGGTTGGCACCCGGGGCGAACGGCTCGCCGCGGCGGCGACCGTCGGGGGTGTTGCCCGTGGCCTTGCCGTAGACGACGTTCGAGGTGATGGTCAGGACCGACTGCGTGTGCATCGAGTCACGGTAGGTCTTCTGCGCGCGGATCTTGTCCATGAAGCTCGTGACGACCTGGATCGCGATGTCGTCGGCCCGGTCGTCGTCGTTCCCGAACATCGGGAACTCGCCCTCGACCGTGTAGTCGGTGATGAGCCCGGTCTCGTCCCGCACGGGCCGGACAGTCGCGTACTTGATCGCGGAGAGCGAGTCGGTGACGACCGACAGGCCGGCGATCCCGCACGCCATGGTGCGCAGGATGGTCCGGTCGTGCAGAGCCATCTCGAGGCGCTCGTACGCGTACTTGTCGTGCATGTAGTGCACGCAGTTGAGCGCGTCGACGTAGGTCTCGGCAAGCCAGTCCGTCAGCTCCTCGAACTTGGCCGAGACGTCGTCGAAGTCCAGCACGTCACCGGAGACCGGCGCGCTGAACGGGGCGATCTGCTTGCCGCTGATCTCGTCACGCCCGCCGTTGATCGCGTAGAGCAGCGTCTTGGCGAGGTTGACACGCGCCCCGAAGAACTGCATCTGCTTGCCGACCCGCATCGCCGAGACGCAGCAGGCGATCGCGGCGTCGTCGCCCCAGCAGGAGCGGATGAGCTCGTCGGACTCG
>JAYTSH010000303.1:0-2052 GCA_043745755.1 Cellulomonas sp.
GACGAGACGAACCGTCGTCGCGAGAAGCAGGTCGCCTACAACACCGCGAACGGCATCGACCCGACACCTCTGCGCAAGCGGATCGGCGACATCACCGACATGCTCGCGCGCGAGGACGTCGACACCCAGGAGCTGCTCTCGGGCGGGTACCGGCAGGCGGGCCGAGGCAAGGCTCCCGTGCCGGGGTCCGGCACGAAACAGACCGAGCGGAGCAGGCTCGCCGGTGTGGCTGCCGGAGACCTCGCGGGGCTCATCCAGGAGCTCACGGACCAGATGCATGCGGCGGCCGCCGAGCTGCAGTTCGAGGTCGCAGCGCGGCTGCGCGACGAGATCTCGGGCCTGAAACGGGAGCTGCGGGGCATGCACACCGCGACCGCCTAGGAGTCAGAGGGGCCGTGCCGTATGCTGATTTCCGTTGGAGGGGAGTATCCCGCCACGGCGTTATCGTCATCACGGTCGGCTCAGTGGTCGGCCCGGTAGCGCTGGCTCGGTCGTGTGAGCGACGAGTGGGAGAGACCTCCGGTACCCAGTTCCGTACCGGAGGTAACCATGTCTGTCCCCCTGTGGGTGTGGGGCGCTACTGCCGCACTCGTCGTCGCGATCATCGTGTTCGACTTCTACGCGCACGTGCGGACGCCGCACGAACCTACCTTCCGTGAGTCCGCCCGGTGGTCGACCTTCTACATCGCGTTCGCGCTCCTCTTCGGCGTCGGCCTCGCAGTGGCCTGGGGCTGGGACCACGGCTCGGAGTACTTCGCGGGCTACGTGACCGAGAAGAGCCTGTCGGTCGACAACCTCTTCGTGTTCCTCATCATCATGACCGGGTTCGCGGTGCCCCGTGCCTACCAGCAGAAGGTCCTGCTCGTCGGCGTGGCGATCGCGCTGGTCCTGCGCACCGTGTTCATCCTGCTCGGGGCAGCCGTCATCGCGCAGTTCTCATGGGTCTTCTACCTGTTCGGCGCCTTCCTCGTCGTCACCGGCATCAAGCTCGCCCGACAGGACCACGACGCGGGCAGCGATGCCGGCTCCGGCCAGCGGAGCGACGGGCTGGCGGTCCGCCTGCTCAAGCGGGTCGTCCCGACGACCGACGAGTACCACGGTGACCGGTTGACGACGCGGATCAGCGGCACCCGCTACCTGACGCCGATGCTGCTCGTCATGGTGGCGATCGGCAGCACGGACCTCCTGTTCGCGCTCGACTCCATCCCGGCGATCTACGGGCTCACGAAGGAGCCGTACATCGTCTTCACGACCAACGCGTTCGCCCTGCTCGGCCTGCGCCAGCTGTACTTCCTTCTCGGCGGGCTGCTGACTCGCCTCGTCTACCTGTCCCAGGGCCTGGCCGTGATCCTCGGCTTCATCGGCGTCAAGCTCGTGCTCGAGGCGCTGCACACGAACGAGCTGCCGTTCGTCAACGGCGGCAGTCACGTAACCTGGGCCCCGGCGATCCCGATCTGGTTGTCCCTGGCGGTCATCATCGGAACCCTCGCTGTGGCGACGGTGGCCAGCCTTCGCAAGACCCGGGGCGGCGCCGCGCGCGTCACTGCTGCGGACTCCGACCGCGTCAGCTGAAAGGTTCTCGTGCACGTCTCCCTGCTCGTGTGGATCATCTCCCTTGGCCTGGCCGGCGCCCTGCTCGTCGTGGACGTAGCCGTCGTCGGGCGCCGCCCGCACGTGCCCAGCACTGGTGAGTCGCTGCGACACCTGGCGCTCTACGTCGGGCTCGCAGTGCTGTTCGGCCTGGGTGTCTGGGTCGCCTCGGGGGCCCAGTACGCGGCGGAGTTCTACGCGGGCTGGCTCACCGAGTACTCGCTCTCGGTCGACAACTTGTTCATCTTCTTGCTGATCATGACCAAGTTCTCTGTGCCGCGGGCGTATCAGCAGACAGCCTTGCTGGTGGGCATCATGCTGGCGCTGGTCTTCCGGGGGATCTTCATCGGCCTCGGCGCCGCCGTCATCGCCAACTTCGGCTGGGTCTTCTACCTGTTCGGCCTGTTCCTCGTGTGGACCGCCGTCAAGGTGGCGCGTGAGGGGGAGACCGACGAGGAGGAC
>JAYTSH010000304.1:0-3975 GCA_043745755.1 Cellulomonas sp.
CGAGCACGAACGCGACGAGAGCCAGCACGATCAGCTGGAGCCACGTGTAAGGGTGCGACGGCCGCTCGTCATCCTCGTCGTCGTCACCGTACAGGCTTCCGCTCTGGACGGGCTCATCACGAGTCGTAGGCGAGCTCCCCGTGACGCCGAGCGAACCCCAGTGCGGGACGGTCACGTCGTCGGCGACCTCGACCGCGGCCGCCGGTGGAGCGACGGCTGCCGCGCCCCAGGACCCCACGACGGGCGCCTGGTACGCCGGAGGGGAAGCAGGTGTCGGAACGACGGCGGACGCCCCTGCGGACGGCGCCCACGAAGGACCGGTACGCCCGGACGTGGGCTGCCACCCGGCCTGCGGTGCGGACGGTACGGACGGTGCCGGCGGCGGGGTGTCTGCGGGCGACGTTCCGTAGCGCGACGACATCACCGACCCCGCCGAGGGCGCGCCCGCGGCCCCGGCGGCGGGTCGTGCAGACACTGCACCCGGCTGGCCACCCCAGGCGCTCGACCTCGGCTGGAAGCCGGTCGGCCGCGGGGTCGTCTGGCCCGGCGTGGTCTGCTGGGCCGTCGGGCTGACCTGCACGGGACCCCCCGTCGGCGCGGGGGCGGCCGAGTGCGGGCCCGTTGGCTGGGCGGCCGTGGAGGGCCGGACGATCGATGGCCGGGCCACCGCAGAGCGGGCAACGGCGGGACGAGCAACAGTCGGCCGAGCGTCGGGCGACGAAGCCACCGGCGGCTGCGTCGGCACCTGGCCTGGACGTCCACCGACCGCATCGGCGGGGCGGGCGGGGCCTGCGGGCGGGCGCGAGGTCGCCGGACGACTCGTGTAGGTCTGCGCGGGCGCGGCCGAGGTCCCGGGAGCGCTCGGGTGCCCGTGCCACGCCGACGGGTCCGGGGAACCCGCGCTCGGCGGTCGCATCGAGGGTTGACCTGTCGTGGCGCGGCGGGCCCCCGTCGGGTCGAGCGGTGTGTCGCGGATCGTGCGCCGCGAGCGCATGGCCTGCGAGGCGTCGGGCGCGAGGCCGGGCACCTGGTACGGCGCCGCTCCCCCGCGCTGGCCGTCCGGTCCGACGGACGGGACGGGCTGGCTGCGCAGGGCGCGGCGCGACGGCGGGGTGGCGTCGCCGCCGACTCCGAAGGCCGTGTCGGGCGCACCTCCCTCGCCGGCTCGTTCGAGCTCGCGACGTCGGCGCCGCTCTCCTGGTTCACTCATCGTTACCTCGATACAGACCATGCTTGGCGATGTACTGGACGACCCCGTCAGGGACGAGGTACCAGACGGGCTTCCCCCCGCGCGCACGGGCCCGGACATCCGACGACGAGATGGCAAGGGCGGGGATCTCCTGCTGGGTCACTCGGTCCTCCGGCAGCCCCTCGGTGGACAGCGTGTGCCCGGGCCTGTTGACGGCGACGAAGTGGGCCATGGCGAACAGCTCTTCCGGGTCCTTCCACGTGAGGATCTGTGCGAGCGCGTCCGCTCCGGTGATGAAGAACAGATCGGCATCCGGCCGCGCAATGTTGAGGTCGCGGAGCGTGTCGACCGTGTACGTCAGCCCCGCGCGGTCCATGTCGACACGACTCACCGTGAACCGCGGGTTCGAGGCGGTCGCGATGACGGCCATCAGGTAGCGGTGCTCGGCCTGCGTCACGTGCTGGTGCTGCTTGAACGACGGCTGCCCCGTGGGGACGAACACGACCTCGTCGAGACCCAGGACCGCGGCGACCTCGCTCGCGGCGACCAGGTGACCATGGTGGATGGGGTCGAACGTGCCTCCCATGACGCCGAGGCGGCGTCGACGCTCTGTCATCAGGTGCGTCCTCGCTCTCGTGTCCCAGGTCGGTCGTGCGCGGTCAGTGCCGGGCGCCGACGCTCCGGAACGCGTAGGTGACGAGCAGCAGCGCGACCAGACCACCGAACGCGGTCAGGCCGAACGCCACGGGCGGGACGGGCAGCTCGGTGGCATGCTCCGCGACGGCCTCGACGGCGAGCAGGGCAGCGTGCACGTCTCCTCCAGGGGTGGGGTAGCGGGGGTTCCAGTGTCGCACGTCCGAGGTCCCGCTCAGGGTCGGACGTGCCCGTCCCCGTGCACGATCCACTTGGTCGTGGTGAGCTCGGCGAGGCCCATCGGACCACGTGCGTGCAGCTTCTGGGTCGAGATCCCGATCTCGGCGCCGAGGCCGAACTGGCCGCCGTCGGTGAACCGGGTGGAGGCGTTGACCATGATCGCCGCGGAGTCCAGCTCGGCGACGAAGCGCTCAGACGATGCCAGGTCCCGCGTCACGATCGCCTCGGTGTGGCCTGACGTCCAGGTGCGGATGTGCTCGATCGCGGCGTCGAGGTCGTCGACGACCCGCACAGCGATATCGAGCGAGAGGTACTCCGTCGCCCAGTCCTCGTCCGTCGCGGGCACGACCGCGACCCCGGCGGGTGCGAGCGCCGACGTGGCCGCGTCGCCGTGCACGACGACTCCCGCCCGCGCCAGCGCTGCGAGCGCCGACGGCAGGAACCCCGGCGCCGCGTCCGCGTGCACAAGCAGTGTCTCGGCGGCGTTGCACACCCCGACGCGCTGGGTCTTGGAGTTCAGCAGGATCGGCAGAGCCATCGCCGGGTCGGCAGACGCGTCGACGTAGACGTGGCAGTTGCCGACACCGGTCTCGATGACGGGGACCGTCGCCTCGCGCACGACGGTCTGGATGAGGTCGGCGCCGCCGCGCGGCACGAGCACGTCGACCAGGCCCCGCGCGTGCATGAGAGCCACAGCTCCCGCACGGCCGAAGGCGTCGATCGACTGGACGAGGTCGGCGGGCAGGCCCTGCGCCACGAGCGCTCGGCCGAGCACCCCCACGATGACCTCATTGCTGCGCGCCGCCGCCGAGCCGCCCCGCAGGATCACGGCGTTCCCGCTCTTCAGCCCGAGACCCGCGGCGTCGACAGTGACGTTCGGCCGGGCCTCGTAGATCATGCCCACGACGCCCATCGGAACCCTGACCTGGCGCAGGCGCATCCCGTTGGGCAGCGTCGAGCCGCGCACGACCTCACCGACCGGGTCGGGCAGGGCGGCAAGCTCGCGCAGCGCGTCGGCGATCGCGACGATCCGCGCGTCGTCGAGCGCCAGCCGGTCGAGCAGTCCCGGGGAGGTGCCGTTCTCGCTTCCTCGCGCCAGGTCCTCGGCGTTGGCCGCCACGATCTCGGCGGTCGCGGCGACGAGAGCGTCGGCCAGCGCGTGCAGCGCGGCGTCCTTGGTCGAGCGCGTCGCGGTCGCAAGCACACGAGACGCAACCTTCGCGCGGCGCGCAGTGGCCAGGACCTGCGCAGCGACGTCGCTCGTCGCAGACGCGGGTGACACGTCGAGGCGGTTCTCGAGCGATGCGGTCATCGAGTCAGGATAGACCGGCGTCCTCGCGCTGCCGCGTGGCAGTGCGAGGTCGGCGCCGCACGAGCACCAGGTCGTCACGGTGCACCACGACCCGGTCGTAGCCCGGCCCCAGCTCGGCGCGCAGCTCGGACGTCGTGTGGCCGAGCAGGTCGGGGACCTCGGCCGACGAGTAGCCGACAAGGCCGCGGGCCACGACCGTGCCGTCCGCGGTCACCAGGTCGACGGGGTCGCCCGCCTCGAAGTCGCCGTCGACCGCGGTGATGCCCGCGGGGAGCAGCGACATGCGCCGCTCGACGACGGCGTGGACCGCGCCGTCGTCGAGCACGAGCCGCCCGCGGGTGTGCGCCGCGTGCGCGAGCCACAGCAGCCGCGTCGACGCGCGCCGACCCGTCGCCGCGAACCAGGTCCCGACGTCCTCGCCCGCGAGCGCCTGCGCGGCCTGCGCGGCCGACGTCAGGACCACGGGGATGCCGGAGCCCGCGGCGATCGCCACCGACTCGAGCTTGGTCACCATGCCGCCGGTCCCGACCGCGCTGCCGCGAGCCGAGATGTCGACGCCCTCGAGGTCCTGGGGGCCGGTGACCGTGGCGATACGCGTGGA
>JAYTSH010000305.1:0-2182 GCA_043745755.1 Cellulomonas sp.
GGCCGACCGCCACTGGATCCCCGTCAAGCGCAGCTGGCGCCTGAACGAGCGCCACTACGGCGCGCTGCAGGGCAAGGACAAGAAGCAGATCCGCGACGAGTACGGCGAGGAGCAGTTCATGCTCTGGCGTCGCTCGTACGACGTGCCGCCGCCCCTCGTGGACCTCGGCTCGGAGTTCTCGCAGGACACCGACCCGCGGTACGCCGACGCGCCCGTCGTGCGGGCCGAGTGCCTCAAGGACGTCCTCGAGCGTGCGCTGCCGTACTGGCACAGCGACATCGTCCCGGACCTCCAGACCGGCAAGACGGTGCTCGTCGCCGCGCACGGCAACTCGATCCGCGCGATCGTCAAGTACCTCGATGACGTCGACGACGAGACCATCGCGGGGATCAACATCCCCACGGGCATCCCGCTGCGTTACGAGCTGGACGAGACGACCCTGAAGCCGGTCGTCAAGGGTGGGCAGTACCTCGACCCCGAGGCCGCCGCCGAGTCGATCAAGGCCGTGGCGAACCAGGGCAAGTAGGCAGGGCGCACTGAACCCCCGCGCCGTGGGCGCGGGGGTTCAGTCATGCCGGGGGTCGTTCGGTCCAGCGCGAGCCCAGCCTCGGGAGCGTCAGCGCTCGCCGCGAAGGTCCTCGGCGAACTCGCCCGTCACGAGGTAGGCCACGCGGCGTGCGATCGACACCCCGTGGTCGCCGAACCGCTCGTAGTAGCGGCCGGCGAGCGTCACATCGACGGTCTCCTGCGGCGTCCCGGTCCAGTCGCTCGAGAGCATCGCTGTGAACGTGTCGCTGTGCAGGTCGTCGAGAGTGTCGTCGTCGCGCTCGATCTCCTTGGCGGCGTCGAGGTCGTGCGTCTGGAGGAGCACCGTCGTGCGGCCGGCGACGTCGGTCGCGGCGGCGTGCATCTTCGTGAACGTCCCCGTGAGGCCGTGCGGGATCGCCTCGCGTGGGTAGCGGAGCCGCGCGACCTGGGCGATGTGCCGGGCCAGGTCGCCCATGCGCTCGAGCGTCGCGCTCATCCGCAGCGCCGAGACGATGATGCGCAGGTCCGTGGCGACCGGCTGCTGCTGGGCGAGCAGGAGGATGCACCGCTCGTCGAGCTCGCGGTTGATCGCGTCGATCGCGGCGTCGTCGGCGATCACCGACTCGGCGAGCTGCAGATCGGCAGTCAGCAGTGCGGTGCCCGCCCTGCTGATGGCTCGCTCGACGAGCCCGCTCATCACGGCGAGGTCGTCGCCGAGCTGCTTCAGCTCGGCGTCGAAGATCTTGCGCATGTGTTCCCTCTCTCAGTGCCCAAGCCTCAGGATCCCACGACCAGGTGAACGTCGTCCCGTTCCCAGGTGAACATCGGGCGAGCGACCGGTCCGCGCGTGAGATCGGCGGTTCGCTGACCGTACCCTGACGGGCGTGCAAGGAATCGAAGGAGCGGCGGTCGTTCTCGCGGGACTGCTCGGACTCGTGACGGGCGGCGGTGCCGTGCTCGCATTCCGCCTGAGCGAGCGCGCCCAGCATGCCATCCCGGAGCAGCCTGTCCCCGAGCTCGACGAGGGCCTCGTCCGCGTGCTCGCGGTGCTGCGCTCCGCGGCGGTCGTCCTCGACCGCGACGACCGGGTCGTCCGCGCGAGCCCGCCCGCTTACGCGCTCGGCGTGGTGAACGATGGCCGGATCGTGCACGCGGCGATCCGTGATCTCATCGCCGATGTGCGCCGCACCGGGGCGATCCGCGACGAGGAGCTCGAGCTGCCGCGCGGTCCGCTCGGCCGCGGCACCCTCATGCTGCAGGTCCGGGTCGCGCACGTCGGCCCCGAGCACCTGCTCGTGCTTGCCGAGGACCGCACCCAGGCGCGCCGCCTCGAGGCCATCCGTCGTGACTTCGTCGTGAACATCTCGCACGAGCTCAAGACGCCCGTCGGTGCGCTGTCGTTGCTCGCGGAGACGGTCCAAGACGCTGCCGACGACCCCGAGGCGGTGCGCCGGTTCGCGGGCCAGATGCGCAAGGAGGCCACCCGGCTCTCGGCGCTGGTCCACGAGATCATCGAGCTGTCGCGCCTGCAGGTCGCCGGGGCGCTCGAGGAGATCTCGGCGATCGACATCGACGGCGTGATCGCCGAGTCGGTGGATCGCGCGCGCACGAACGCCAGCGCGAAGCACATGGTCTTCGACGTCGGCGGGGCGTC
>JAYTSH010000306.1:0-2766 GCA_043745755.1 Cellulomonas sp.
TACGACGTGCAGCAGGCGTGCGCGACGGGCCTCGAGACCGTCGTCGGGCTCGCGAACAAGATCCGCCTCGGCCAGCTCGAGTCGGCGATCGCCGGCGGCGTCGACTCGACGTCCGACGCGCCCATCGCGGTGAGCGACCACCTGCGCGGAGTGCTGCTCGACCTCTCGCGCGCCAAGACCCCCGGGCAGAAGCTCGCCGCGGTCGCGCGCATCCGCCCACGGGATCTCGCGCCGTCGGCCCCGAACACGTCGGAGCCCCGCACCGGACTGTCCATGGGCGAGCACCAGGCGATCACGACCGCGCAGTGGGCCATCACCCGCGAGGCGCAGGACGAGATAGCGCTCGCGAGCCACCAGAACCTCGCGAAGTCGTACGACACCGGGTTCTTCGACGACCTCGTCACGCCGTTCCGTGGCCTCGTGCGCGACTCGAACCTGCGCGCCGACTCCTCGCTCGAGAAGCTCGCGAAGCTCACGCCGACGTTCGGCCTGAAGCTCGACAGTCCCGCGACGATGACCGCCGGCAACTCCACCCCGCTCACCGACGGCGCCTCGGCAGTCCTGATCGCGTCCGACGAGTGGGCCGCAGCCCACGACCTGACCCCGCTCGCGGTCGTGGTCGACGCCGAGGCGGCAGCCGTCGACTTCGTCCACGGGGTCGACGGGCTGCTCACCGCGCCGGTCTTCGCCGTCCCGCGGCTGCTGGCCCGCAACGGCCTGACGTTCGACGACATCGACTACTTCGAGATCCATGAGGCGTTCGCCTCGACGGTCCTCGTGTCGCTCGCGGCGTGGGAGTCTGACGAGTTCTGCCGGACCCGGCTCGGGCTCGACGGCGCGCTCGGCACGATCGACCGTGCGAAGCTCAACGTGCACGGCGGCTCGCTCGCTGCCGGCCACCCGTTCGCCGCGACGGGCGGACGCATCGTTGCGACGATCTCCAAGGAGCTCGCGCGGCGCAAGGCGGCCAACGACGACGGTCGTCCGGTCCGCGCCCTCATCTCCGTCTGCGCAGCGGGCGGCATCGGCGTCACAGCGATCCTGGAGGCAGCATGACCGACACCTATCTGAACCTCGTCAACTCGGGGTTCACGAGGAAGA
The DNA here is from genome assembly GCA_043745755.1 of Cellulomonas sp. Lineage (GTDB taxonomy): Bacteria > Actinomycetota > Actinomycetes > Actinomycetales > Cellulomonadaceae > Cellulomonas_A. The sequence continues at coordinate 1,102 of JAYTSH010000306.1, forward strand.
TCGCCCAGCAGCTAGGGCTGCCACGGCCCGCGATCCTGCGCCGGTTCCGTCCGGGGCAGCCGCTCGTCGACGGTCCGGTGCTCGTGCTCGGCTCGGGAGCCGACGCCGACACTGTCGCGCGCATCCTGTCCGGCACCTCAGGCCGAGGTGAGGCCGCGGCCGACGGCGGCATCGACCCGGCATCGACGATCCCCGGCTGGGACCTCGACGTCCGCCGCGACCCCGGCGCCGGTGACCGATACGCCGCCGTCGTGCTCGTGCTCACCGAGGTGACCCACCCCGACGACCTCGCCGGACCCGTCCTCGGGCTCGGCTCGGTCCTCAAGACGCTGCCGCCGCACGCGCGCATCGTGACGGTCTCGCGGCCCGCGACAGCCGACGACGGCCCCGCGACCGCCGCGGCCCGGCAGGGCATCGACGGGGTCCTGCGCTCGGTGGCCAAGGAGCTGCGCGCCGGCGCGACCGCCAACGGCGTCGTCGTGGCCGACGGCGTCCCGGTCACCGCTCCGAGCGCGCTCGGAGCGCTGCGGTTCTTCCTGTCGAACCGGTCGGCGTTCGTCGACGGTCAGCTGCTCGACGTCGACACCGACGGCGGTTCGCTGCCCCTCGACTGGGAGCGGCCGCTCGAGGGCCGCGTCGCGGTCGTGACGGGCGCCGCACGCGGTATCGGCGCGGCCATCGCGGCGACCCTCGCGCGCGACGGCGCGACGGTCGTCGCGGTCGACGTCCCCGCCGCGGGCGAGCAGCTCGCAGCGGTCGCCAACCGCGTCCGGGGGACGGCCCTGCAGCTCGACGTCACGACGCCCGACGCGGGGACGCGCATCCTCGAGCACGCCATGGCGCGGCACGGTCGGCTCGACATCGTCGTGCACAACGCGGGGATCCTGCGCGACAAGCTGCTCGCGAACATGACGCCCGATCGGTGGGGCTCGATCATCGCGGTGAACATCGCCGCGCAGCTGCGGATCAACGAGCAGCTGCTCACGTCGGGCGACTTCACGAACGAGCCCCGGATCGTGGCCCTCGCCTCGACGTCGGGCATCGCGGGCAACCGGGGGCAGACCAACTACGCGGCCTCCAAGGGCGGCGTGATCGGCATGGTCCGCGCGACGGCTCCGCTGCTCACGGCTTTCGGCGGGACGGCCAACGCGGTCGCGCCCGGGTTCATCGAGACCGACATGACCGCGAAGATCCCGCCCGTGATGCGTCAGGTCGCGCGACGGCTCAGCTCGCTCCAGCAGGGCGGCCAGCCGATCGACGTCGCCGAGGCCGTCGCGTTCCTCGCGTCGCCGCAGGCCGGCGGCGTCGTCGGGCACGTGCTGCGCGTCTGCGGGCAGAACCTGGTCGGTCAGTGACCTCCGCCCCCGCGGCGGCGGACCGCGCGCTCGTCGAGGTCGTCCTGCCCGGCATCCCCGGGCTCGGCGGCCTCTACGCGCGCGGCGTCGCCGCATCGGCCCGGCTCGCCGTCGCGGCTCGGGCCGGTCGCGCACCGCGCACGCTGCCCGACGTCGCGTACCTCGCCGCGGGGGTCCGTGCCGACGCCGACCACCTCACGGCCTACCAGCACCTGCTCGGCGAGAGCGCGTCCGACGTGCTGCCCGCGGGGTTCGTGCACGTCCTGGCATTCCCCGTCGCGACCGCACTCATGGTGCGGCCCGACTTCCC
>JAYTSH010000307.1:0-1648 GCA_043745755.1 Cellulomonas sp.
CGATGACGAGCAGCGCGGCGGTGATGCCGTTCACGAGTTCCCCCGGGTGGTCTGGTCGGTCATCGGATCGTAGCCGTGGTCCATCCACACGTGTCGAGGAATCGCGTGGGCGACTGCCACGAGCACCCCGAGACGGCGTGCGAGGGTGTCCGTGTCCGTCCGGCCGTAGGCCCACGACAGGATCGACGTCCCCTCGATGCGCAGGGACTCACCCGTCGCGTCGGACCGCAGAAGGCGCTCCATCAGCTGCGGGTTGACGATCGCGTGCGCGACCGCGAGGTCTCGGCTCTCGACGCGCCACGCGCAGTTGAAGTCGTCGGACTCGAACTGGATGTCCTGGCCGCCGACGACCTTCGCGAGCTTCGCGCCCAGCCCGTCCGGCGTGAGCTCGACGGTCGGGAGGTACGCCGGCAGGTCGAGCGCGACGACGTGGCGCACGTAGGTCGTCCTGCTCTTGCCCGATCCCGTCGTCCAGCGGTAGGTGAACGACGTCGCAGGCATCCCCTGGAAGTGTCCCCGCAGCACCTCGGTCGCACACCGGGAGTCGCCCTGCCCGAACGGCTGGCCCGTCCACCGTTGGGTGAGCGACGGGTCGCTGCCCTCGAACCGCCAGCCGATCGCGGTCGCCCAGGCGGTGAGCCGCTCGGTCCGCTCGCGCTGCAGCCACCACGCGCCGACGAGCGCGAGCGGGATCCCGATGACGACGACGACCAGCCAGAGCGACTGCAGGACGTCGGAGCCGCCCACTGCGCCGCCGCTCAGGCCAGGCCGAGGTCGGCCAGGTCGAACAGGAAGTGGTACGGCACGCCGAGCGCCTCGATCTTCTCGCGCGCGCCCGTCGACCGGTCGACGATGACGGCAACTCCCATGACTTCGGCGCCCGCCTCGCGAGCCGCCTCGACCGCGGCGATGGGTGACGCGCCGGTCGTGGAGGTGTCCTCGAGCACGACGACGCGACGACCCTCGATGTCCGGGCCCTCGATGCGGCGCTGCATGCCGTGGGCCTTGGCCTCCTTGCGGACCACGAACGCGTCGAGATCCTGCCCGCGCGCCGCCGCGGCGTGCAGGAGAGCGGTAGCGACGGGGTCAGCGCCGAGCGTCAGGCCGCCGACCGCGTCGATCTCGGCGGTGCCGAGGCCGACCTCCTCGAGCAGGTCGAGCAGCACATGCCCGACGAGGGGGGCCGCGCGGTGGTGCAGCGTGATGCGGCGCAGGTCGACGTAATAGTCGGCCTCGCGCCCCGAGGACAGCGTCACCTTGCCGCGCACCACGGCCAGCTCGGTGATGAGGTCGCGGAGCTGCTCGCGCGGCGTCGGCGACAGCTCGGCGCCACGCGGGGTCTCGGTGGTCACAACGACTCGCTCTCGCTCGCGGCGGTCAGACGGTGGCGGTAGTTCCCGAGCGCCCGCACGGCGAACCGTGGCAGCAGGCGAACGACTCCCGCGACCCCCCGGTAGCGCAGGCTCGGCGTCGACAGGACCGCACCTCGGCGCACGTCGGCCAGCGCGATCGCGACGACCGCGTCCGCGTCGAGCCAGGCGATGTCCGGCAGCGCGGTCATGTTGATGCCCGCGCGCTCGTGGAACTCGGTGTGGACGAACCCGGGAGTCACCGCAGTCGCCGTGACCCCCGTGCCCTTGAGCTCGAC
>JAYTSH010000308.1:0-2010 GCA_043745755.1 Cellulomonas sp.
CGTCCACCTCGTGCTGCCGCTCGGCCTCTGCTTCCTCCCGGCCTTCGTCCTGCTCGGGCTGGTGCCCGTCATGGTGTCGCTCGCGAGCGGGTTCGCCCTCTGACGGTCCGTCCACCCACAGCCCGGCAGCGACCTTGCGGATGCACGACCCGGCGCCTCGACGGTGCCGGGACAGGTCGCGACCGCGGATCGTCGGGTCGCGACGGGCGCTCAGTCGGAGGGTCCGACGAATGAGGGAGAGTCACGTGTCGGAGCGAGGAAGTCGAGCGGCGAGAGCGTCGTCGGTGTCGGACGCCGGGTCGGCGCTGCGCGTGGCTGCGTCGACGCAGCGACCAGCTGCGACGGCGGTGCGGACGGCGGTGCGGGCGGTAGTCCGAGCAGCGGTGTCGGCATGCCGCCGGGTCGCCGCACGGCTCGGTCGCATCGCATCATCGGCGGCGGGCCGTGCGATGGGTGGCGCGCGTGGACGCGCCGACGTCGTCCCGCGCGACGCCGGCATGGCGACGGCCGAGTACGCGATCGCGACGATTGCCGCGGTCGGGTTCGCGGGGCTGCTCGTGGTCGTGCTGCGTAGCGGTGAGGTCCAGGAGCTGCTGCTCGGGCTTGTGCGCAGGGCGCTGACGGTGTGAGGGCGTGCGGCTGGGTGGCGCGGGTGTCGGGCAGGCGGCCGCTGGGCGGGCGGGACGGTGAGCGAGGCAGTGCGACGGCGGAGCTCGCCGTGGCGCTGCCGGCCGTGGCCGTGCTGATCGCCGTCGTGCTGGTGCTCGCGTCGTCGGCGAGTGCTCAGCTCCGGTGCGCAGATGCCGCCCGGGCCGGTGCGCGGGCGGCGGCGCTCGGCGAGTCGACCGCCACGGTGACGGCGACCGCCATCCGGCTTGCCGGCACCGGCGCGCGGGTCGACCTCGCGCACGACGGTGACTGGATCACCGTCACGGTCAGCAGGCCCGTCGCGTCCGGTCCCCTGGGCGGCGCACCGCTCCGAGCCGCCGCGAGCGCGGTCGCCCTGGCGGAGCCGTGACGGGCGGCGGGGGTGTCGTGGACCGCGGCGCCGATGACCGGGGATCCGGCACCGTGCTGGCGCTCGCGGTCATCGCCATGGTCGTGGTCATCACGACAGCGCTCGGTCTCCTCGCCGGGGCCCAGGCGGCACGCGGTCAGGCGCAGGCGGCCGCGGACCTGGCCGCACTCGCAGGGGCGTCGCAGCTGCTCCGCGCCGCCGTCGACGAGTCGGGCGGGCCAGGCGCCGGGCCGGGTACCGCCACCGCATCAACCCGGTCGGCCGCCTGTGCGACAGCCACGGACGCGTCCCGACGCAACGGAGCGCAGCTGACCTCCTGCGTCTGCGAGCCGGGCGGCGTGCTGCGCGTGGCGACGAGCCGTCGAGCCGCGGCCGGGGTGGCGACAGCGCGAGCGCGCGCCGGGCCTCGCTCGGCCCGATGAACCGCGCCTCGTCGTCGGGTGTGTGCGGCCTAGTCGTTGCGTGCGTGCGCGAGCACAGCGTCGAGCAGGCGGACGGCCGCCGCCTTCTCCAGCGGGTGGTTCGAGTTGCCGCACTTCGGCGACTGCACGCACGCCGGGCAGCCGCTCGCACACCGGCAGGTCGCGATCGCGTCGCGAGTGGCGCGGAGCCACGTCGCACCCAGTGCGAAGCCGCGCTCGGCGAACCCCGCGCCGCCGGGGTAGGCGTCATGGACGAACACGGTGGCCTGCCCGGTGTCGGTGTGCAGCTCGGTCGACAGGCCGCCGAGGTCCCAGCGGTCGCACGTCGCCAGCAGCGGCAGGAGGCCGATGGACGCGTGCTCGGCGGCGTGGAGCGCGCCCGGGGTGAGCTCGGCGGTGACGCCGGCGGCCTCCAGCACGGACTCGGGGGCGGTCCACCACACGGCCGTCGTTGCCAAGGTCCGGGCCGGCAGCTCGAGCTCTTCGGTGCCGATCACCTGGAAGTCCGGGATGTGCTTGCGCTGGTAGCCCATGACCTGCGTCGTGACGTCGACCGTCCCGAACCCCCAG
>JAYTSH010000309.1:0-5522 GCA_043745755.1 Cellulomonas sp.
CGAGCGGCAGCCCGGCGACGTTCGCGTACGTCAGGACGAGCGTCGCAAGGCTCAGCACCGTCCAGGCCGCGGCCGCGACGCCTGCGACGAGCAGCGCGCGCGGATAGGCGTCACCGAGCCCGGCAGGTGGGGTCGCGTGCCTGTCGGTCGGTGGGGTCGCGTGCCTGTCGGTCGGCTTGGGCGCGCGGCGCGGAAGGATCCCGACCGCGAGCACGAGGGCGCCGAGGGTCAGCGCACCGGCGAGCTCGCTCAGGGTCGTGGCCGCGGGCAGGCCCCACCGGACCAGCGCACCGGGGTCGCGCAGCACGGTCGGGAGCGCTGCGCCCGAGAACCAGACCCCGAGCAGCGCGGCCGTCAGCCCGGCAGCGGCCAGCACGCCGACGCGCACGGACGGCCTGGCGCCGCCGTGGCCGAGCTGCGTCGTGGCGGTCACCGGCACCGGGGCGGGGGCGGGGGCGGGGGGGCGGGCGATCATGCGGTCACACCCGGGTGGAGCTCGAACGGAGAACGTGCGCGCGACGGCGCCGGAGGAGCACGGCTCCGACGCCGGCGAGGACGCCGACGAGAGCGGCGAGGCCCGCGACGACGACGACGCTGAGGGACCCGTCATCGCCGTCCGCGTCCTGGTCGGTGACGAGGGGCGCGAGCTCCACCCCGGCCGCCGGCGCCACCGGCTCGATCGACGCCGCGCCCGACAGTGCAGTGGTCGGCGTGGGTGTGGACCTGGACGTGGACGCGAGCGTGGGGTTCGGCGTGGGTGACGCCGCGGCGGCCGGGTCGCCGCCGACCGTCGTCGCGCCGGTCGCTGTGAACGAGAGGACTCCCTCGAGCGGGTGCCCGTCGGCCGACGTGACCCGCCACGTGACGGCGTACGCCCCAGCGGGCAGCGAGCCCGCGACGTCCTGGCTCACGGCGGCGCCGTCGACGACCGGTTCACCGGTGCTGACCGTCGTCCCGTCGGGCGCCGTCACGACGACCTCGGTGCCGAGCGACCGTGCGGGCTCGTTGAACGTCAGCGTCACGCGAGCGGGCGCCGCCGCGACGCTCGAACCATCGACGGGATCGGTCGAGACGAGCCTGTTGTGGGCCTGCGCTGCCCCCGCACCGATGAGTGCAGCAGCAGCGGCCACCGCGAGGACGACGACGGCTCGGCGACTCACGGCGGCTGCACTCACGGGCACCATCATCACGCGTTCCGCGGGTCGACCGGACCCGATCGGGGACCGCACCGGTGCCCAGCTCTGCGGTCGAGCCGTGTCGGATCCTCGGAATAGTGTCGCGACGCACCGGGTTGTGGACCTCACTGGGAAGAGGCGCCCGCCACGCCCGCCACGCCCGCCGGAGCCCGCAAGCTCCACCTCGGCTTCGAGGCCGACCGCCACCGCCCACCACCGAGAGGTAACCGTGTCCCAGACCTCCCGCTCGTCGATCCCACCGGTCAACGCTGCAGCCCCCGTTCCCCCGCGCCCGAGCGTCGCGCCGACGCACCGCCAGATCCTCACGATCCTCGGCGGGCTCATGATCGGGATGTTCCTCGGAGCCCTCGACCAGACCATCGTGGCAACCTCGATCCGGACCATCGGCGACGACCTCAACGGCCTCTCGCTCCAGGCCTGGGTCACGACCGCCTACCTGATGACGTCCACGATCGCGACACCGCTGTACGGGAAGCTCTCCGACATCTACGGGCGCAAGCCGTTCTACCTCGGCGCGATCGCCCTGTTCGTCTTCGGTTCGGTGCTCTCCGGCACGGCGAACTCGATGTACCAGCTTGCCGCCTACCGCGGGATCCAGGGACTCGGCGCCGGCGGGCTCATGTCCCTCGCGTTCACGATCCTCGGCGACCTCGTGCCGCCTCGCGAGCGCGCCCGGTACCAGGGCATGTTCCTCGCGGTGTTCGGCACGTCCTCCGTCCTCGGCCCCGTCGTTGGCGGGTTCTTCGCGGGCGCCCACACCATCTTCGGCATCACCGGCTGGCGCTGGGTCTTCCTCATCAACGTGCCCATCGGGCTCATCGGGCTGCTCGTGATCTGGCGCGTGCTCCACCTGCCGCCCATCACCCGCGTCGACCACCGCATCGACTGGCCGGGCGCCCTCGCACTCGTCGTCGGCCTCGTGCCGCTGCTGCTCATCGCGGAGCAGGGTCGCGACTGGGGCTGGGGCTCGGGCCGTGCGCTGCTCTGCTACGCGATCGGGCTCGTGGGGATCGGGCTGTTCCTGCTCGCCGAGGTCGTCGCACGCGACGACGCGCTGCTGCCGCTGCACCTGTTCCGCAACCGCACGTTCGCGGTCAGCTCGGGCGCGAACGTCGTCATCGGTCTCGGGATGTTCGGCGGGCTCGCGACGCTGCCGTTGTACCTCCAGATCGTCAAGGGCATGACCCCGACCACGGCCGGGCTCACGCTCATCCCGTTCACGGTCGGGATCATGACCGGATCGATCCTGACCGGTCAGCTCACCGCCCGAACGGGGCGCTACAAGATCTTCCCGGTGATCGGCACGTTGCTGATGGGCATCGGCGCGCTGCTGTTCTCGCGGCTCTCGGTCGACACCACGCTGCTCGTGGTCTTCGCCGACTCCCTGGTCTTCGGGCTCGGCCTCGGGTTCACGATGCAGCCGCTCGTTCTCGCCGTGCAGAACGCCGTCCACGTCAAGGACATGGGCGTCGCGACCGCCTCCGCGCTGTTCTTCCGGCAGGTCGGCGGGACGCTCGGCACGGCTGTCTTCCTGTCGATCCTGTTCTCGACGGTGGGTGGCAACATCGCGAGTGCGTTCGCCCGGCTTGCCCCGACCGCGGGGTTCCAGGCCGCACTCGCCGACCCGGCAGTGCGGGCCGACCCGGCGAACGCCCCTGTGCTCGCCATGCTCGGCGGGCACGGCGGTGCCGGGACGGTGCCGTCGATCAACGACTCGTCGTTCATCAACGCGCTCGACCCGCGCCTCGCCCGGCCGTTCCTCGACGGGTTCGCGCAGTCGATCGACCTCGTGCTGCTCATCGCCGCGGTGATCATGGTGCTGGGGTTCATCCTGAGCGTGCTCCTGCCCGAGCTGCCGCTGCGCAACGTGTCGGGCATCCAGGGCCGGATCGACAACGAGGCCAATGAGGCCACGGTGTCCGCGCAGGCGGTCTGACGCCCGGCCGGTTCATCGAACGACGCACGAGTGCGGGTCCGCCATCAGGGCGGGCCCGCACTCGTGCGTCAGGGCAGTGCGTCAGGCCTCGTGCGTCAGCGGTCAGTCGCCGGTCGCAGCGTCGGGGTCAGCCCCAGACGAGTCCGTGCGCCGGCTCCATGAGCACCTTGGCGACGTCGGCCAGGACTCGGGCCCCGAGCTCGCCGTCGACCAGCCGATGGTCGACCGACAGCGCGAGCTGCGTCACGCTGCGGATCCGGATCTTGCCCTTGTGCACCCACGGCTGCTCGCGGATCGCCCCGAACGCGAGGATCGCCGCCTCACCCGGGTTGAGGATCGGCGTCCCGGTGTCGATGCCGAAGACGCCGACGTTCGTGACGGTGATCGTCCCGTCGGCCATGTCGGTCGGGCTGACCCGCCCGGACCGCGCCGTCGCCGTGAGCTCCGCGAGCCCGACCGCGAGCTCCTTGAGACCGAGCCGGTGCGCGTCCTTGATGTTCGGCACGACGAGCCCGCGGGGTGTCGCGGCCGCGATGCCGAGGTTGACGTAGTGCTTGTAGACGATCTCCCGGGTCTCGTCGTCCCAGCTCGCGTTGATCTCGGGGTGCCGGTCGACAGCGATCAGGAGCGCCTTGAGCGCGATGAGTAGCGGCGTCACACGCACGTCGGCGAACTCGCGGTCCTCGCGCAGCCGTGCGACGAGCTTCATCGTCTTCGTGACGTCGACAGTGTGGAAGACCGTGACGTGCGGGGCGGTGAACGCGCTCGTCACCATCGCCTCGGCCGTGCGCTTGCGGACCGACTTGACCGGGACCCTCGTCTGACGACCGTCCGGGGACACGACGCCCTGCGAGAGCCAGCCCGCGTCGTCGGGGTACGTCGCGAGCGCACGCACCTGGGCGTTGCTGGAGTACGCCAGCAGGTCCTCGCGCGTGACGATCCCGCCGGGACCGGTCGGGTTGACCGAGTCGAGGTCGACGCCGAGGTCGCGCGCGAGCTTGCGGACCGGCGGCTTGGCGAGGGCGTGAGCGTCGTGCGGCTCGTTGGTGCCGACCGGTTCCGCCGGGCTGACCGCCCGCGAGATGGCCGCCGGTGCCGTGGCGGCGGCTCGCGGGGCGGTTGACGGCGCCAGTGTCGGCGTGGGCGTCGCCGCGGCGCTCGGCTGCGGCTCGCGCGCCCGACGTGCCGACGCCTGCTCGCCGACCCCGTAGCCGACGAGCACGGCCTCCTTGACCGGAACCTCGCCGTCAGCCCGACCGCCGGTGGCCCCCGCCTCGTCGGCCACCAGGGCACTCTCCTGCCCAGCGACGGGCGCAGGCGCCACCGCACCGCCCGGATCGGTGTCGATGACGATGATCGGGACCCCGACGTCGACCGTGGTCCCGACCTCGGCGAGGATCTGCGCCACGACGCCGGCGTACGGGCTCGGCAGCTCGACCAGCGACTTCGCCGTCTCGATGTCGACGATCGGCTGGTTGACCGCGACGGTGTCACCGACGGCGACGTGCCACTCGACGATCTCGGCCTCGGTCAGTCCCTCACCGGCGTCCGGAAGCCGGAACGACTCAAACGTAGGCACGGGGTCCTCCTCAATCTCGCCGTCGGCGGGGTCAGAACGTGAGCGTACGGTCGATCGCCTCGAGGATCCTGTCCAGGTTCGGCAGGTAGTCCTGCTCGATCTTCGACACCGGGTACGGCACGTGGAAGCCACCCACCCGCAGGACAGGAGCCTGCAGGTGGTAGAAGCACTGCTCGGTGATGCGGGCCGCGATCTCGGCGCCTGTCCCGTAGAGCACCGGCGCCTCGTGCGCGACGACGCACCGACCGGTCTTGCGTACCGACGCCACGAGGGTCTCGGTGTCGAGCGGGGAGATCGTGCGCAGGTCGATGACCTCGACGCTCGTGCCCTCGGCAGCCGCGGTCGCTGCGGCCTTGAGCGCCGGCGCGACCGACGGCCCGTAGGCGATGAGCGTGACGTCGGTGCCCTCGCGCAGCACCCGGGCCCGGTCGAGGCCGGTGGGGACCGCGTCGGTGTGCGGTGTCGCCGCCGGCGTCTCGAGGTCGACGTCGGCCTTGTCCCAGTAACGGACCTTCGGCTCGAAGAACAGCACCGGGTCCGGTGAGGCGATGGCCTGCTGGATCATGGCGTACGCGTCGGCGGGGTTCGACGGGCTGACGACGCGCAGGCCGGGCGTGTGGGCGAAGAGCGCCTCGGGCGACTCGCTGTGGTGCTCGATCGCGCCGATCCCGCCGCCGTACGGCACACGGATGACGACGGGCAGGGTGAGACGACCCTGCGACCGGTAGTGCATCTTGGCGAGCTGAGTCGTGATCTGGTCGAACGCGGGGAAGATGAACCCGTCGAACTGGATCTCGCAGACCGGGCGGTA
>JAYTSH010000310.1:0-5108 GCA_043745755.1 Cellulomonas sp.
TGACCGCCTACGTGTTCCTGGCACCGTTCTTGATCCTCTTCGCCATGTTCGTGATCGCCCCAGCCATCTTCGGCCTGTGGATCAGCCTCACGAACTGGAGCCCGTTCCGCGACGTCCAGAACTTCGTCGGCCTCGAGAACTACACCAGCCTCTTCAGCTCCGGCTCGCCGGCGCGCTCCGACTTCTGGCAGTCGATGGGCGCCACCGGCATCTTCGTCGTCGCGAGCGTGCCGTTCCTCGTTGTGGTCCCGTTGCTGGTCGCGATCCTGCTCGCCCAGAAGATCCGTGCAGCGTAGACGTTCCGGACGGTGTTCTTCGCGCCGTACGTGCTCGGTGTGGCCGTCGTCGGCCTCATCTGGGGCTACGTGCTCGACACGCAGTCGGGCATCCTCAACCACCTGCTCGGTGCCCTCGGAATGACGAGCAGCATCCCGTGGACGGTCGACACCCCGTGGGTGTGGGTCTCGCTCGTGGGCGTGACCCTGTGGTGGACGTCCGGCCTCAACACCGTGATCTTCCTGGCTGGCCTCAAGGGCATCAACACCGAGCTGTACGAGGCGGCGTCGCTCGACGGCGCAGGCGCGTGGCGGTCGTTCATCGCCGTCACCTTGCCCGGCCTGCGGCCCGTGATGCTCTTCATCACCACGACGACGGTGCTGGCGTCCGCCAACATGTTCGGCCAGGCCTACCTCCTCACCAAGGGCGGACCTGGCAACGCGACCCGCACGGTCATCATGTACATCGCCGACCAGGGCCTCTCGCAGAACAACATGGCGCCCGCGGCAGCAATGAGCTACGTACTGTTCGCGTTCCTCGCACTCATCAGCATCGTGAACTTCCGCTTGCAGCGGGAGCGCATCGAGAAGAACGGGAGCACCCGATGACCGCGTCGGCCGTCGCCCTCAGCCGCCGGCTGTCGGCGAGCAGGCGGACTGGCAAGATCGTCCTCTACGTGGTGCTGGTGATCCTTGCGCTGGTGATCGTCCTGCCACTGGTGTGGATGTTGCCGACGCCATCCGCAACCCCTACTCGCTGCCGAGCCCCGTGTCCCTGGACGCCTACCGCACTCTGGCCAGCGGCCAGCAGCCGATCCTGCTCTGGCTGTGGAACTCCCTGGCGGCAGCAGCGCTGCAGACGGTGCTGATCCTCGTCACCGCCTCCATGGGGGCCTATGCGCTCGCGCGCATGGAGTTCGCCGGGAAGAAGGTCATCTTCGGCCTCATCATCTCGACCCTGCTGGTGCCCCCGGTCGTCTTCCTCATTCCGAACTACCTGATCGTGCAGAACCTCGGCTGGCTCGACACGATCTTCGCGATCACCGTGCCGGGGGCGGCCGGCGCGTTCGGCATCTTCTTCCTTCGGCAGTTCTTCGTCGCGCTGCCGGTGGAGATCGAGGAGGCCGCGCGTATCGACGGCGCCGGCGACTTCCGGATCTTTCTGCAGGTGGTGCTGCCGCTGGCGCGGCCCGCGCTCGCCACCCTCGGTGTGCTGTCGTTCCTGAACAACTGGAACGACTTCCTGTGGCCGGTGTACGTGCTGCTCTCCCCCGAGCACATGACGCTCCAGCCAGGCCTTTCGATGCTCCAAGGCGCCTACCGGACGCACTTCGCCATCGTCATGGCGGGTGCGGTCGTGGCCTCCGTTCCGGTGCTCATCTTGTTCGGCATCGCCCAGCGGCAGATCGTCGATTCCGTCACGGGTGCAGCGGTCAAGGGGTGAGGTCGGCACGGTCACGTAGCCGGGACTTCGTCACCCTCGGCGCCCTGAGCCTCGCTCTGGCCGCTTGCGGCTCGACCGATCTGAGCCCGACGCCCGCGCCGTCGTCGAGTCTCAACCTGACCGCGCCGGTGATCGACGGGGACTTCCCCGATCCGGACGTCGTCGCGGTCGACGGTCGCTGGCTGGCGTTCGCGACGGGGACGCCCGGCCTCAACATTCGTGTGGCGTCGAGCCCTGATCTCGAGCACTGGACGGTCGAACGCCGGGACGCGCTCCCGACCCTGCCCGAGTGGGCGTCGGCGGGTCGGACCTGGGCACCCGACGTCTCGCAGCGCGTCGACGGCACGTGGGTCATGTACGTCACAGCGGAGCACACGGACTCCGGACGCCAGTGCATCGGCGTAGCGACGGGTGAGACAGCCGATGGCACGTTCACACCGGTCGGCGGCGAGCCCCTCGTGTGCCCGGTGGATGAGGGCGGGGCGATCGACCCGAGCACCTTGACCGACGTGGACGGCGTCCGCTACCTGCTCTGGAAGACCGACGGCAACTGCTGCTCCCTCGACACGTGGATCGAGATCTCCCGCTTGTCGGACGACGGGCTGTCGCTCGTCGGGGAGACCACGCGGCTCATTCGCCAGGACCAGCGGTGGGAGGGCGACCTCGTGGAGGCGCCCACGATGCTGCTACGCAACCACAGGTACGTCCTGCTCTACTCCGCGAACGGGTATGGGGGGGGACAAGTACGCCGTCGGTGCAGCTCAAGCTCAGGCGACGGCGCTGCTCGGGCCCTATACGAAGCGCCCCGACCCGGTGCTGTCGACGGCCAGTTCCGCCGGTGCCCTGCGCGGGCCCGGTGGCCAGGACGTCGTCATGTCCAGCAGCGGCGACGTGATGTTGTTCCATGCATGGGACGAGCTCTACACGTACCGCGCGCTGCACCAGGTGCCGCTCGACTGGGACGACGACGGATGGCCCGTCCCACGCCTGCCCCCGGCGAAGGGATGAGCGACCGCGCGTGATGACCGCAACACCCACGGCGCCGAGTGCACGCTCTCGGCGGGAGTGCGGCAGATGGCCTCGACGTCGGCCACGGCCCGGGGCCTGTGCACCATTTCCACCGTGTGGCCACCCCCGGCGACACTCGCAGGGCAAGAGCTTCCTGCTGTGCCGGCTGGTTGCGGCCCAGTCGGGGCTGTACCACCAGGCGCAGGAGGTCGAGCGGGTCCAGGCGCTGTCGCGCTTCGCCGACGTCGCCGCCGGGCCCGGCCTGCCGCCCGGCACCCTGCGCTTCGCCGGATGGGACGATGCGCTGCGTCTCGCGCTCGGGTGCGCGCGCACGGGCTCACCCGTCCGGCACGAAGCCGCTGCGCGGTCGTGCGCAGCTCAACCTGACCATCCGACCGTTCGACGGGCTACGCGACTGGCTCGCCGGCAACGCCCTGAACCCCGCGCACGCGCTGTTCGCCGAGACGGTCACCGCACCGAACCGTGCCCTGCTCGAGGAGCGTGACGTCGTCGGCGCGTGGGCTCGCTCCGAGGCGTCGTTCTCCGCGCAAGTCGCAGTGACCTCGACCGGCTCGAGCGGATCCGTGCCTTGCTCGTCGCGCGCGGTCTGGATGCGGGTGACGCGCTGCTGGCGCTGTTGAGTCGCACCGGGCACACCCCGGACCTCGTCGCCACGGCGGCGCGGCGCGACGACGTGCGCCTGGTCGACCTCGACGTCCTCTACGGCGTGCACGCGCACCGACACTGCTGAGCCGCCCCTGATGCGTCGGCGCGTCGGATGCGGTCTGATCGTGTCGTGCGGCCGTGCGGGGCGGGCGCGGTGACGACCCGGAGGACTCCCATGGCGACGATCGTCTCCACCCTGTTCATCTCGCTCGACGGCGTGGTCGAGATCGACCCGGCCTGGCACTTCCCGTACTTCGACGAGCACATGGGTGCCGCGGTGGGCGACGACTACGAGGGCGCGGACGCGTTGCTGCTCGGGCGCGTGACGTACGGCTGCTGCGCTCGGAGACCTTCCCGACCGGCGTCGTCCGGCTCATCTACGCGCCGAGCGCTCTCCCCGGCACGCAGGAGCACGAGGACGTCACCGACGAGCTGCCGGGGGCGGGCCACGACTGATCATGCCGGCGCTCGTCGATCGCACCCGGGGCAGGTCTAGCGGATCTGGGTCACTCGGCCTGACGTGCCCCAGGCGGTGTCGGCCGTGAAGACGTCAGCCTCGAGCCGCTCGCCCAGCGCCAGGCAGAACCGGTCAGCGAGCGACAGCCCCTCGCCGCCCTGCCAGCGCACCGCAGCCCACTCGGCGTCTGCTGCGGTCGCGTCCACCACATCCAGCTTGTAGCTGTCCAGCAGCGCACGGACTAGACCCCAGTCGCCGCCGGTTGCGCGCACCTGCTGCGCCACCTCGGACCAGTTGACGGCGCAGCAGCACGCGCCCCCGGTCAGGGCGGCTTCGACCGCGCTGGAGCCGGGCTCGCCCTGGAGGAACGCCAGCAACGCCGACGCGTCGAGGACTGCCGTCACGCGGCGTCCTCGTGGGTGGCAGCCTCGCGACGTTCGGTGAGCAGCGCAGCGACGAGGTCCGTGCCGGCCAGCTGGCTGCGGGCCAGCGCCCGAGCCTGCTCGCGGGTCATCACCACGAGACCAGACGTGGTCTCGAGCAGGATGAGGGGCACTCCCGCGGAGAGCCCGGCATGCTCGCGCACCTGTGCCGGGATGACCAACCGTCCTCGGTCGCCCATTGTCACGGAGTATGTCCCATTCACAATGCGACGGTACCACTGCGGGGCGATGAGTGGTATCTCGCCCCGCCTCTCCCATGCCGGTGACCTCGCGCAGCTTCACGCGGTGCCCGGTGATGGGCCGGGCACGCCGGGCGCCGGAGATACGGTGGGCCGATGAGCGAGATCACCCAGGTCGGGGACGCAGCGGCGGCGGAGTACCGGGCGGCGGGGCTGCTCGTGCGCGAGCACCGGGTGCAGGTCCCGGTCGACTGGGCCGACCCCGCGCGGTTCGGGTCCATCGAGGTCTTCGCCCGCGAGGTCGTCGACCCGAAGCGCGCCGCCGACGACCTGCCCCTGCTGCTGTTCCTGCAGGGCGGCCCGGGCGGTCAGGGCCCGCGGCCGATGCCCGGCGGGTGGCTCGCGAGCGCCACCACGACCCACCGCGTCGTCCTTCTCGACCAGCGCGGTACGGGGAGGTCCTCGCGCGTCGACGGCCGCGTGATCTCACGGTTCCCCGCGGCGGACGTGGCCGCCGACTACCTCGCGTGCTTCCGCGGCGACGCGATCGTCGCGGACGCCGAGCACCTGCGGGCGACCGTCTACGGCGGCCGGCAGTGGTCGACCCTCGGCCAGTCGTACGGCGGCTTCTTGACC
>JAYTSH010000311.1:0-5899 GCA_043745755.1 Cellulomonas sp.
CCGATGAGGCTCTCGGCCGCGTGACCGTCGGCGAGCTCGATGACGAGCTCACCGCCGACGCCGGGGAGCGCGAGCGCGGCGGTGTCCGCCCCGGCGACCTCGCGTGCTGTGGCAGCGATGTGCGCGAGCGCCTCTTCCTCGTCGGCACCCGAGAGCAGCATGGTGGTGATGTCCTGGCCCGCACGGAGCCAGTGCTCGCGGCGTGCCGCGTTCGCGTACAGCTGGGCGTTCGCGAGCGCGACCCCGGCCGACGCGGCGAGCGCGATCACGACGTCGGCGTCGCCGCCGGTGAACCCGCCCTGCTTGTCTGAGAGGTAGAGGTAGCCGTAGACCTTCTCGCGGACGCGGACGGCGGTACCGAGGAACGCGCCCATGGGAGGGTGGTTGGCCGGGAAGCCCCGGAAAGCCGGGTGGTGCGTGAGGTCGTCGAGCGCGAGCACGCCCTCGTCGGGGATCTCGCCGAGCACGCCGATGTTGTGGGGCGCGTGCCGCAGCATCGCTGCGACGGCCGCGGACACGCCGACCTGCACGAACGTCGTCGATGCGCCGCGCACGTCGAGCACGTTGAGCGCGCCGAACCTCGCCCCTGTCAGCTCGACGCACGCCGCGACGAACCGCTCGAGGACGCCGGTCAGGTCGAGCCCGCTCGCGACGGACAGGACCGCGTCGAGGAGCTCGGCGCGACCCTTCTCGGCCAGGGCCGTGCCGCGGTCGACGGGCGGTACTGCCCCGCGGGCGTCGTCGCGCGTGGTCATGCGTCCTCCGGGTCGTCGTCCTGCTCTGTCGTCGTGCCGCTCAGTCATGGTCGCGCTCAGTCGTCGACGCGCTCAGTCGTCGACGGGCTCAGTCGTCGACGGGCTCAGTCGTCGTCCTGCTCACGGTCCAGCGACTCACGGTAGCCGCCATGGGTGCGCAGCAGCTCCGCGTGGGTCCCGCGCGCCTCGACCTGCCCGTCCCGCAGCAGCACGACCTCGTCGGCCGCATCGAGGGGCGTCAGGCGGTGCGTGACGACGACGACACCGCGAGCGCGGTGCGCAGCGGACCGTGCAGGGCGTCCCGGCGTCCCGGCGGCGGCGGCGCTCTGGGTCAGCAGGTCCCGGACGAGGAGGTCCGCGGTTGCCGGGTCCAGGTGCTCACCAGGCTCGTCGACGAGCAGGAGCGGCGCGGGCGCCACCAGGGCCCGGGCGAGCAGGAGGCGCCGCCGTTCGCCTCCGGAGACGTTCTGCGCGTCGGTGCCGAGCTGGGTGTCGACGCCGTCGGGCAGGCCGTCGAGCCAGTCTGCCAACCCGGCCCGGCGCAGCGCGTCGCGTGCCTCGTCGGGCGTCACGTCGCCGCGCGCGACCCGCAAGTTCTCGAGGACGCTCGTGGCGAAGACGTGCGCGTCCTCGGCGGTCAGGGCCACGCCCCGGGCGGCCATCTCGCGGGGGAGGGACGACACCGCGGCACCACCGAGGTCGACGGTCCCCGTGTGCGGGGGCAGCACACCGGCCAACGTCAGCAGGAGCGTGGTCTTCCCGGTGCCGCTCGGGCCGACGATGGCGATCGAGCGACCTGGGGAGAGGTCCAGGTCGAGCCCAGTGATGACCGGAGGCTGCCCCGGCCAGGCGCAGGAGAGGCCTCGCGCCACCAGTGACGGCGCAACAGCGATCGAGCCTGGTGCTCTGCGGTCGGGGACGATCCCCGTCTCGGCCTCATCGAGCAGCGCCATGATCCGGGACGCGGCGGCTCGCGACCGGTGGACCTGGATGGCGGCAGCAGGCAGGACGGAGGTCGCCTCGAAGGCGGCGAGCGGCGTCAGGACGATGACCGCGAGCTCGAGCGGCGTCAGTCCGCCCCCGGCGACCGCAGGGATGCCGAGCAGCAGAGCCGACAGCACGGCAACCCCCACGGCGAGCGACCCCAGAGCGGCGGCAAGTGCGGCCGGACCTGCGCCCGCGTCCGTGGCGTCGGCGAGCTCGGCGTCGGACTGCCGCAGCGCGGCGAGCTCGGGTGCGATGCGCCCCTGGACCGCGAGCGCGCCCGGGTCGTCGAGCAGCCCGAGGGCGATCGACGCGATCGACGCGCGGGCGGTGACGGCCCGCTGCTCGGCCGTGCGCGCGCCGCGTGCCGCGAGCCACGGGGCGACGACCCCGGCGAGCAGGAGGCACACGCCGAGGCTGGCTCCTGCCGCGGGCAGGAGCGCGCCCATCGCGACGACGGTGCCCAGGCCCAGGACCGAAGCCACGGCGGCCGGCAGGAGGCCTCGGACGACCGCGTCGCCGACCGCGTCGACGTCGGCGCCCACGCGGGCGAGGAGGTCACCGCGTCGCACGGCAGCCGTCCCCTCGGGGCGACCGGCGGCGAGACGCGCGTAGAGAGCGGTGCGCAGGGCCCCCATGCCGCGGAGCGCGACGTCATGCGACACCAGCCGCTCGAGGTAGCGGAACACGCCGCGGCCGATCCCGAACGCCCGCACCGCGACGGTGGCGATGGACAGCTCGAGGACGGGTGGCATCTGCGAGGCGCGGGCGATGAGCCATGCGGCCACGGCCGCCAGCGCGACAGCGCTGCCCAGCCCGAGCACCCCGAGCGTGACGGACACAGCGACGCGCGAACGGTCGATGTCGAGGAGCGCCAGCGCGCGCCGCAGCGGGTCGTGTGCTCCCCAGGGTCCAGCGGCTGGGCCGGGAGCCGCTGGGTCGGCGCCCCGTGGCGACGAGGGCGCGTCGGCGCCGCTGAGCGCGGTCACGACGGGACCTCGGCGACGACGGGCTCCGGGCGGACCTCCACGACGTCGTCGGCGAGCGCCACGAGCGACGCTCGGTGTGCGACAAGAACCACCGTGCGACCGGCGTCGCGCAGCGCGCGCACCGCGTCGAGCACGACGCGTTCGCCCGCTGCGTCGAGGTGTGCCGTCGGTTCGTCGAGCACGACGAGCGGTGCGGACGAGAGCATCGCCCTGGTGAGCGCGACCCGTTGGCGCTGCCCGACGCTCAGGCCGGTGCCGCCGCGGCCCAAAGACGTCGACCATCCGTCGGCGAGGCCCGCGACGACGTCGTCGAGCCCGGTCAGCGCTGCAGCGTGGTCCCGGGCGGACGCACTCACTGCACCGGCCCCGCCAGTCACCAGGTCGGCGAGCGTGCCCGGCTCGAGAACCGGGCGCTGCGGCAGCCACGCCACCTGCCGCCAGAACGAGTTGAGGTCGATCCCTGCGAGGTCGGTCTCGGCGCCATCGGGGTCGACGAGCGTGACCGAGCCCGCGTCGGGGCGCAGCAGACCGAGCAGCACTGCGACGGCCGTGGTCTTGCCGGCGCCGCTGCTTCCGGTGAGCGCGACGACGCGGCCCGGAGCGACCGTGAGGTCCAGACCTGCGGGGGCGTGCACCTCGCGCCCGGGAGCCCGGACGCCCACGCCGCGCATTCGGAGGGTCGTGCTGCGCAGGTCCGGCGCGGTGATGGTGCCGGTCGCCGGGACGGGCGTGTCGAGCACGGCGAAGACCTGCGTCGCCGCAGCGACACCGTCGGTCGAGGCATGGAAGTGCGCCCCGACCTGACGCAGCGGGAGGTACACCTCGGGCGCCAGGACCAGAACCGCGAGCCCGGTGACCAGGTCGATGTCGCCCGCGACGAGCCGCAGCCCGATGCCGACCGCGACGAGCGCGACCGAGAGGGTCGTGAGCAGCTCGAGCACCATCCCGGAGAGGAAGGCGATGCGCAGCGTCCCCATCGTCGCGCCCCGGTGTGCGTCGCCGAGCTCGCGCACGCGCGCCGCAGGACCGCGTTCGCGCCCGAGAGCACGCAGGGTCGCGAGTCCCGCGAGCAGGTCGAGGACCTGCGAGCCGAGTCGCTGCATCACGCGCAGTCCGCGCTCCGAGCGCCCTTGCGTGAGCTGCCCGACGAGGATCATGAACACCGGGATGAGCGGGAGCGTCCCGGCGATGATCGCGGCGGACACCCAGTCGAGCCCGAGCACGACGAGGAGCGTCGCCGGGGTCAGGGTCGCGGCGAGGACCAGCTGCGGCAGATACCGCACGAAGTACGGCACGAGCGCGTCGATCCCGCGGGTAGCGAGAGTCACTACGCCCGGGCCGGCGCCCTCGGCGAGCCATCGAGGACCGAGCGCGGCGGCTCGCGCCACGACCTGCTCGCGGAGCTCGCCGATCGCGCGGGTGGCCGCCCGGTGCGCATACCGCTCCTGCACGCCGGTCACCGTGGCGCGCACCACGACGACGGCCGCGAGCGCCGCTACCAGGCCAAAGACGTCCGGCACGTCGGCGCCGTCGTGCACGACCGAGGCGAGCGCGTGCGCGAGCAGCAGGGCCTGCGCGACGACGAGCACGGCCCCGACGATGCCGAGACCGACTGTCAGCGCGAGGTACGAGCGAGCTGAGCGTGCGTAGCGCAGGAGTCTCGGGTCGAGCGGCTTCACGCCCGCGAGCGTCTCACGCCTGTGCGTCTCCGTCAGAACCTGCGGACCCGGCCGCGGGAGCCGCCGGAGCGCCCACCGGGACGGCCGGACGCGCAAACGTGAGCCCGACGTGGTCGGGGATGTGCGTCGCGAACACGCGCTTGCGGAACACCCAGTACGTCCAGCCCTGGTAGAGCAGCACGAACGGGACGAGGACTGCCGCGACCCACGTCATGACAGTCAAGGTGTAGTGGCTCGACGACGCGTTCGTCACGGTCAGGGAGTTTGCTGTGTCGAACGCCGGCACGACGTCGGGGTACAGCGAACCGAAGATGAGCACGACGGCGGCCAGGATCGTGACGGCCGATGCGACGAAGGCCCAGCCCTCGCGTCGGGCCCGGGTCGTCAGCACGGTGGCGACGAGCGCGGCGGCGGCGACGACGACCGCAGCCCACGTCCAGGTCACCGAGTACGCGATCTGGGCCCAGATGGCCCACGCCGCCGCGACAACGAGAGTCACCGGCGCGAGCCGTGCAGCGAGCGCGCCCGCGCGGTCGCGCACGTCCCCGCCGGACTTCAGCGCGAGGAAGATCGCGCCGTGCGTGAGGAAGACGAGCGCCGTCATGGCGCCGCCGAGCAGCGCGAACGGGTTGAGCAGCGCGAAGAACCCGCCCACGTACTGGTGGCTCGCGTCGAGCTCGACACCCCGCACGAGGTTCGCAAACGCGACGCCCCACAGGACGGCGGGCACCCATGACCCGATGATCAGGGCCCAGTCCGAACGCCTGCGCCACGCGTCGTCGTTGATCTTGCCGCGCCACTCGAAGGCGACGACGCGCACGATCAGCGCGAGCAGGATGAGCAGCAGGGCGAGGTAGAAGCCCGAGAACATGGTGGCGTACCACTCGGGGAACGCCGCGAAGGTCGCGCCGCCCGCCGTGAGCAGCCACACCTCGTTGCCGTCCCACACCGGGCCGATCGTGTTGATCATGACGCGACGGTCCTTGTCGCTCCTGCCGAGCACGGGCAGCAGCATGCCGACGCCGAAGTCGAACCCCTCGAGGATGAGGTAGCCGGTCCACAGGACCGCGATGAGCAGGAACCAGACGGTCGAGAGCTCCATGTCCGCTCCTCAGTAGGCGAACGACAGCGGCGCGTCGGCGGCGGCGGGGTCGTCGGGATCGCGGTGGTTGGCGGGGTTGTCGGGGCTGGGGTCGTGCTCGGTCGCGGCGACGCCCTCGATCGCATACCGGTGCATGAGCTTGAACCACACGACGGCGAGGACCCCGTAGAGCAGCGTGAAGGCGACCATCGAGATGATGACCATCGTCGGGCTCACGACCGTCGACACACCGCGCACCGTGAGGAGCCACACGCCGTCGACGCCCGACGGGTTGGGGTTCGGCACGACGACCCAGGGCTGCCGGCCCATCTCGGTGAAGATCCAGCCGAACGACGAGGCGAGGAAGATCATCGGGAGCGCGACGAGCGCTAGCCGGGAGAACCACACGGT
>JAYTSH010000312.1:0-2409 GCA_043745755.1 Cellulomonas sp.
CCGTCGCGAGCACCCGGCAGAACGCGGCGCCCCGCTCGAGTGCCACCGCGAGGTCGCCGGTGTAGACGCCCGAGAGGACGGCGTCGAGCATGTCGCGGAGCTCGCCGGGTCCCGTGGGGTCGGCGACCCCGGCGACGACGTCGTGCACCGGCGCGGCCGTGACGCCGAGCCGGTAGCGCTCGGAGAGCGTCTGCGGGTCGCGTCGCACCCATTCGCGCAGCACGTACAGCCGCCAGAGGGCGCCGGGCAGGGTGCGAGGCGGGCTGTCGGCCCACATCGCCGCCACGACGTCGAGCCCCTCAGCCTCGACGAGTCCGACGAGCCGCGCGACGAGCTCGGGGTCGTCGCCGCCGCGCCGGCCCTGGTGCACGATCGCGCGCGCTGTCGTGTGGGCGACCTCGGACCGCAGCGCCGGGTCGAGGTCACCCGGCAGCTCGTCCGCCTGAGCCGGGCTCAGCATCGTCGGTCGCCGGGGCCGTCTCGCCGCGCCGTCCATGTCGGTCATCGTTCGATTGTCAGGGACGTCAGTCCAGGAACGCACATCGACTCCGCCGTGCTCTAGGATTTACAACGTTGTTCAGACCCGGCGGATGCCGGCCATCCGACCCAGGGCCCCCGAATGTCCGACCATGCGCAGGCCCGGATCACGCTGCACCCCGAATTCCGGATCGGCCAGGTCGACCGCTGCGTCTCGGGGTCGTTCGTCGAGCACCTCGGCCGCGCGGTCTGCACCGGCACCTACGAGCCCGGCCACCCGACGGCCGACGCGGAGGGCTTCCGGAGCGACGTGGCCGAGCTCATGCGCGAGCTCGCGGTGAGCATCGTGCGTTACCCCGGCGGCAACTTCGTCTCGAACTACGTGTGGGAGGACGGCGTCGGCCCCGCCCGGGACCGCAAGCCGTTCATCGACCTGGCGTGGCGCACGATCGAGCCCAACGCCGTCGGCACCGACGAGTTCCTGCAGTGGGCCGAGCGCGAGGGCATCGAGCCGATGATGGCCGTCAATCTCGGCACCCGCGGGGTCGCCCCCGCGGCAGCGCTCGTCGAGTACTGCAACGGCGAGACGGGCAGCCGCTGGGCAGACCTGCGCATCGCGAACGGGCGCACCGAGCCGTACGACGTGCACCTGTGGTGCCTCGGCAACGAGATGGACGGCCCCTGGCAGATCGGCCACAAGGACGCCCACGAGTACGGCAAGCTCGCGGCCGAGGCCGGCAAGGCCATGAAGCTCGTGGACCCGAGCATCGCGCTCGTCGCGTGCGGGTCGTCGTCGTCGTCGTCGTCGTCGTCGTCGATGCAGATGGACACGTTCGGCGAGTGGGAGCGCATCGTCCTGTCGCACACGTTCGACGTCGTCGACCACATCGCGATGCACGCGTACTACGAGGAGATCGGCGGCGACCGCGCGAGCTTCCTCGGCTCAGGCACCGCGATGGACCAGCTCATCCGCCGCGTCGTCGCCTCGGTGGACGCCGTCGCCGCGCAGCGCCGCTCGGACAAGACCGTCACCATCTCGTTCGACGAGTGGAACGTCTGGTACCTCGAGAGTCGGTTCGGCGGCGAGCAGAACCTCCCGCTCCAGCGCGACGCCCCGCGCATCATCGAGGACGTCTACTCGGGCCTCGACGCCGTCGTCGGCGGCGACCTGCTCGTCACGCTCCTCAACCATGCCGACCGGGTGCCCGTGGCGTGCCTCGCGCGCGGCACCGCGCTCCACCTGCGGGTCACGTCGCCCACGACGACGACCCCGCGGCACGGCGAGGTCCCGCTCGTGACCGCCGCAGCGACGTGGGACACGGCCGTGGCCGACGACCCCACGACCGGCGCGCTCGCCCTGTTCCTCGTCAACCGCTCGGCCGAGCCGGTCGACGTCCAGATCGACCACCCGAGCGTCGACGTGACGCTCACCGGTGGCGTGCAGGTCGTCGCCGACCACGAGCGGGCCGTCGAGGGTCCCGAGCACGCGGCACACGTCGCCGAGTCGTGCGTGCGTGCGTGCGGGAGCTGACGGCGGCCGAGCTCGTCGGGGGCGCGACGCGCGGGCCCGCAGTCGCAGGGCGCACCGTGCTCACGCTCGCACCGGAGTCGTGGACGGCCATCCACGCGGCGGCCACGCGGGCCTGAGGGCGGCCGGTGCGTCCGCCGTGTGCGCGCTGCGTGCGGCCGCGCTCCCACACATCCTGACCTGGACGTCTGTCCCCTTTGGATAGCCGGGATGAGGGTTCGATGAGGGTTTCGCCGCATTCGGTTCGGGCGTCGCGCCCGATGCTACTTTCGGCCCATGTCACCCGCGGACGCCCGCGTCGACACCGTCGTCGACGCCCACCTTCATGTCTGGAACCCTGACGCGGTCCACTACCCGTGGCTCACGCACGACCTCGTCGAGATCGACCGTCCGTTCGGCGTCGA
>JAYTSH010000313.1:0-8230 GCA_043745755.1 Cellulomonas sp.
CCGAAGAACTGCATCTGCTTGCCGACCCGCATCGCCGAGACGCAGCAGGCGATCGCGGCGTCGTCGCCCCAGCAGGAGCGGATGAGCTCGTCGGACTCGTACTGGATCGCGGAGGTGTCGATCGACACCTGCGCGCAGAACGACTTGAAGCCCGCCGGGAGCCGGTTGCTCCACAAGACCGTGAGGTTCGGCTCCGGCGCCGGACCCAGGTTGTAGAGCGTCTGGAGGAAGCGGAAGGAGTTCTTCGTGACGAGCGGGCGCCCGTCCTCGCCGATGCCGCCGATCGACTCGGTGACCCAGGTCGGGTCGCCCGCGAAGATGTCGTCGTACTCGGGGGTCCGCAGGAAGCGGACGATCCGCAGCTTGATGACGAGGTCGTCGATGAACTCCTGCGCCTGCGACTCCGTGATCAGGCCGTCGGCGATGTCGCGCTGCAGGTAGATGTCGAGGAAGGTCGAGGTGCGACCGAGTGACATCGCCGCACCGTTCTGCTCCTTGACCGCACCCAGGTAGGCGAAGTAGAGCCACTGCACGGCGTCGCGAGCGGTCGCAGCAGGCTGGGAGATGTCGAAGCCGTAGGAGGCCGCCATCGCCTTGAGCTCCTGCAGGGCACGGATCTGCTCCGCGTTCTCCTCGCGGTCGCGGATGACGTCCTCGACCGAGCGTTCCTCGTCGAGCTCGGCGCGCTCGATCTTCTTCGCGGCGATCAGCGCGTCGATGCCGTACAGCGCGACGCGCCGGTAGTCGCCGATGATGCGGCCGCGCCCGTAGGCGTCCGGCAGGCCGGTGATGAGGTGCGAGGAGCGCGCGGCGCGGACGTTCGGCGGGTACACGTCGAAGACACCGGCGTTGTGGGTCTTGCGGTACTCCGTGAAGATCTTCTTGATGTCCTGGGGGATCTCGTAGCCGTACGTCTTCAGCGAGGTCTCGACCATGCGCCATCCACCGTTGGGGATCATCGCGCGCTTGAGCGGGGCATCCGTCTGAAGGCCGACGATGAGCTCGTTCGCCTGGTCGATGTAGCCGGCGACGTGCGAGGTGATGCTCCCGGGCGTGTGGTTGTCGATGGCATAGACGCCACGCTCACGCTCCTCGGGGAACATCGCGCTGAGCGTCGCCCAGATACCGGTGGTGCGGGCCGTCGGACCGGCGAGGAAGGAGGCGTCCCCCGAGTAGGGCGTGTAGTTGCGCTGGATGAAGTCGCGGACGTCGATCCCGTCGGACCACGGTCCTGCGACGAATCCGCGCCAGGCACCCGCGGTGGCGTCGGTGCTGGACTGCCGAACTGCTGTGGTGGTCATCTTGTGCTCCTCGTCGAGGTCGTCGTGTCATCAACGCTACGGACAAGTCATGGGATGTCTTGGGACCTTCGCCCCGACGTCGGCAGATGACGACGTGAGACGCGTCACCATGCGTCCCGATTCTCCCCCGAGAACCGGACGAGCGCTACGGGCGTCGGCGCGTCCCGTCGATCGCCGTCAGGACGTCCCGGGCGATGTCCTGCGGCTGGAGGCGCAGCTCGGTCGTGAGCTGTTCGGTGGTGGCGTGCCCCAGGAATGCCAGCGGGACGCCGATCGGCTGGACCGGCACGCTCAGCCCCGCCGACCTCGTCCGCTGGGCGAGCTGCGAACCGATGCCGCCGTCGACCACACCGTCCTCGAGCGTCACGACGTGGTCGTGCTCGCCGGCCAGCTTCACGAGCGCCGACGGAACGGGCAGCGCCCAGCGCGGGTCGACAACCGTGACACGCAGACCGTGCGCCGCAAGCAGCTCAGCTGTCGCGAGCGCGGTCTCGGCCATGGAACCGATCGAGACCACGAGGACCGACGTGGCACCGGCGGGCGCCACGTGGCGCGCCAGCACGTCGACCCCGTCCACCTCGTCGACGGCCGGGATCGGCGCGGAGAGGGCACCTTTGGGGTAGCGCACGACGCTCGGCCCGTCGTCGATGTCGACCGCGACCCGAAGCGCATCGCGCAGGGTCGGCTCGTCACGCGGTGCGGCGAGCCGCAGACCCGGCACGATCCGCAGCATCGCGAGGTCCCACATGCCGTTGTGGCTCGCGCCGTCGACGCCCGTCAGACCTGCGCGGTCGAGCACGAACGTCACACCGGCCCTGTGCAGGGCGACGTCCATGAGGATCTGATCGAACGCACGGTTGAGGAATGTCGCGTAGACCGCGACGACGGGGTGGAGGCCGGCGAAGGCCATCCCTGCCGCCGACGTCGCCGCGTGCTGCTCCGCGATCCCGACGTCGAACGTCCGCTCGGGAAACTCAGCCGCGAACGGGGCGAGCCCGACGGGGGCGAGCATCGCCGCGGTGATCGCGACGACGTCGGGCCTGCGGCGACCGATCCGGACGATCTCGTCGGCGAACACGCTGGTCCAGCCGAACCGGGACGGCGCGACCGGCAGGCCGGTCTCGGGGTGGATCTGCCCGACGGCGTGGAACCGGTCGGCGACGTCCTGCTCGGCAGGCGTGTACCCCCGACCCTTCTCGGTGATGACGTGCACGAGGACCGGTCCACCGAACGACTTGGCCCGAAGCAGCGCGCGCTCGACCGCGGGCTCGTCGTGACCGTCGACAGGGCCGACATACTTCAGACCGAGGTCCTCGAACATGCCCTGCGGCGCGACGACGTCCTTGATGCCCTTCTTCAGGCCGTGCAGAGCGTCGTACGCGAACCGTCCCGGCGGGCCGGACCGCTTCAGGGTGCGCTTGCCCCACGTCAGCAGGTGCTCGTACCCCTGCGCCGTGCGCAGCGTGTCGAGATGGTGCGCGAGCCCACCGATCGTCGGTGCATAGGAGCGACCGTTGTCGTTGACGATGATGACGAGACGGCGGTCCTGCGAGGCCGCGATGTTGTTGAGAGCTTCCCATGCCATGCCGCCGGTGAGCGCGCCGTCGCCGATGACGGCCACAACGTGACGATCGCGGTGGCCGAGGATCCCGTTGGCCTTCGCGATGCCGTCGGCCCAGCTGAGCGCGGTCGAGGCGTGCGAGTTCTCCACGACGTCGTGCACCGACTCCGCACGGCTCGGGTAGCCCGACAGGCCGCCACGCTTGCGCAGCGCCGAGAAGTCCTGCCGGCCGGTCAGCAGCTTGTGGACGTACGCCTGGTGGCCCGTGTCGAACACGATCGTGTCGCGGGGCGACTCGAACACCCGATGGATCGCGATCGTCAGCTCCACGACGCCAAGGTTGGGGCCGAGGTGTCCACCGGTGCGAGAGACGGACTGCACGAGGAAGTCGCGGATCTCCAGGGACAGCGAGCGGACCTGCGCATGGGTCAGACGGCGCAGGTCAGCCGGTGTCGCGATGCGGGCGAGGACTCCCATGCCCGTCTCCCTTCCTCGTGCGGCGACGTTGCCGGACGTCGCGGATGCGCCGTGGCAACCGTCCTACTCTAGGTCCCGTCACGCGCCCGCGCCGTGAGCGGCGAGGCCGCGCACCGCCTGGCCCCCTGCGACCACCGCGCGGTACATGCGCTCATAGCCGCGCGCCATCACCGGCAGGTCGAAGTACTCCTCGGCACGGGACCGGCAGTCTGCCGGGTCGATCCCGGACACCGCGTCTATCGCCTCGACGAGCTCGTCGTACGTGTCGACCACCAGTCCGGTCACGCCGTCCAGGACGACCTCGGGGACGCTCCCCCGGCGCATCGCAACCACCGGCGTGCCGCAGGCCATGGCCTCGACCATCACCATCCCGAACGGCTCCTCCCACTGGATGGGGAAGACCAGCGCGCGCGCGCCGGAGAGCAGCTCTCGCTTGGCCCTGGCATCAGCCTCACCGACGTACTCGACACCCGCCCACAGCCGGGGCGTGATCTCCCTGGCGAAGAACTCCTGCTCGGCCGGTTCGTTGAGCTTGCCGGCCAGCACGATCGGGCTGCCTGCGGCACGTGCCGCGTCGATGGCGAGCTGAGGTCCCTTCTCGTTGCTGAAGCGGCCGAGCCAGAGCACGTACCCGTCGTTGTCCGCGCGGAACGGGAACGACGACACGTCCACGGCGTTGTGCACGGTGCCCAGCCACTCGAGCTGGTCGTTCGCACGCCGCTGCGCGTCAGAGATCGCCACGAGGCCCACGGTGCCCCCGAGGCGCCGGTAGTAGTCCGCGTGGTACCCGGTCACCGGTCCGTGGGCGGTGAGCAACGTCGGTGTGCTCCGGCCGCGCCCGAGCAGCGGGCCGGCGGTCGTGTGGTCGTGCACCACGTCGACAGGGAAGTCAGCGAACGCCGCCGCGCTCGCCGCAGCGTTGATGACCTCCGGAAGCGGATCGCCGAGGGACGCGGTCGGAGGCGTCTCGAACACCTGCACGAACCGGTGTGCCGACGTCAGGTTGGCTCCCGAACCGACGAGGGTCACCTGGTGGCCGAGCAGCGTCAGCTGGTTGACGAGATCCGAGACGACGGACTCGATGCCGCCGTACGCGCGCGGCGGCAGCCCGAACCACGGCGGCGCCACCATGCCGATGCGTAGCGGGCCGAGCGGTGCCACGTCCTGATACGGCTCACGGACGAGCTCGACGGCCATGAAGGCTCTCCTGTCGTGCAGGCGTGACCCGTGCGCACTGCGTGACGGGCCTGACCGGTCGCCGACTGCCGACGCCGGGCTCTGTAGGTAGGTTATTCCTGAGAGGTCGTCGTGGCGCGACGTCGCGTAGCCAGAGAGCCAGGGCCGGATGGACACACCGTCGTTCACACCGTTCGGACTGACCGACGACGCCCGGGTTCCACTCCCCCCCAGCACTGTGACGAGCCTCGTCGAGGGCTCGTCATTCTGCGCGAGCGCGGCGAGCGGGGACATCGAGCCCGACGAGCAGCAGGGACTGTTCGTCCGCGACACCCGCCTCATCTCGGGCTGGCGGCTGCTGGTCGACGGCGCGCCCCTGCAGCCGCTCGCGACGCTCCCTGCGGAACCCTTCGAGGGGACATTCGTGTGCCGCGCGGCTCCCCGCCCGGGGCACGACGAGGCCACCGTGATCGTGCAGCGGCGCCGCTTCGTGAGCACGGGCATGCGCGAGGACGTCACCGTGCGCAACTACGGCACGGAGTCCGCCGGGCTGCGGCTGACTCTCGAGGTGGATGCGGACTTCGCTGACCTCTTCCAGGTCAAGGAGGGCCGTGGCGTGACCCATCGGGCGCATGTCCGTCACAGCGCGGCGGGCAGCGACCTGCAGTTCTGGCTCGAGCACGACGGGGTGCGGCGCGGGGTGCGCATCTCCGCCCCGGGCGCCGATGCAGCGTCCCGCACCCTCTCGTTCCGCGTTGTGGTCCCGGCACAGGGAATCTGGACGACGACGATCGAGGTGCTGCCGAGCCTCGGCGGCGCCGAGCTCGAGGCGGCGTTCCCGGCCCACCTGCCCGTCGAGAGCGCGGCCGCGGCCGTGCGTATGCGCTCCTGGCGCGACACGGTGCCGCACATCACTGTGGCGAACCGCCTGTTCCAGCTCGCACTCGATCAGAGCGAGCGCGATCTCGGTGCGCTGCGGATCGTCGACCTCGAGCACCCGGAGGACGACGTCGTCGCCGCCGGGGCCCCCTGGTTCATGGCGTTGTTCGGCCGCGACTCACTGATCGCGAGCTGGATGGCCATGTCGGTCGCGCCCGACCTCGCTCTCGGGACCCTCCGCACGCTCGCCCGCATGCAGGGCCAGCGCATCGACCCCATGACCGAGGAGGAGCCGGGTCGGATCCTCCACGAGGTGCGCGTCGGGATGGACCTGACGCTCGCGCTCGGCGGCGACTCGATCTACTACGGCTCGATCGACTCGACCCCGCTGTTCGTCATGCTGCTGGACGAGGCCGCGCGCTGGGGTGCACCGAAGGCGGAGATCGCCGCACTGATGCCCGCCGCCGACGCCGCCCTCGACTGGATGCGCGACTACGGCGACCGGGACGGCGACGGGTTCCTCGAGTACGACCGCAGCACCGACCGCGGCCTGCTGCACCAGGGCTGGAAGGACAGCCACGACGGCATCTCGTTCGCCGACGGCACCCTTGCTTCCCCGCCCATCGCCTTGGCGGAAGTCCAGGGCTATGCGTACGGCGCGTATCGCGCGCGAGCGCACCTCGCGGGCGTGCTCGGCGACCAGCCCGGTACGCGGACCTGGTTGGCGCGTGCCGCGGAGATCCGGACGGCGTTCGACGATGCGTTCTGGATCCCGGACAAGCAGCGATTCGCACTCGCACTCGACCGAGACAAGCGCCAGGTCGACTCCTTGGTCTCGAACATGGGTCAGTGCCTGTGGTCCGGGATCGTGCTGCCCGAGCGGGCTCCCGCGGTGGCCGCGGCGCTGCTCTCGCCAGACCTGTTCACCGGGTTCGGCATCCGGACGCTCGGCCGCGGCATGGCGATGCACAACCCGGTCAGCTACCACAACGGGTCGGTCTGGCCGCACGACACGGCGCTCGCGGCCGCGGGGCTCGCGCGGTACGGCTTCATGGACGAGTGCCTCAAGGTCGTGGACGGTCTCCTCGATGCGTCGGCCGCGTTCGGGGGTCGGCTCCCTGAGCTGTTCTGCGGGTTCGACCGGCGCGAGACCGGGTTCCCTGTGCCCTACCCTGCGGCGTGCACCCCGCAGGCGTGGGCAGCCGCTGCGCCGTTCCAGCTGCTGCGCACCCTGCTCCGCCTCGACCCGTGCGTACCCCACCACACGATCCACGTCTCGCCGGTCCCGCCGTCGCTCGCCCACGTGCGCATGGAGGGCGTCCCGTTCGCGGAGAGCCGCCTGACCATCGAGGTTGATACCACAGACGTGCACGTCGACGGGCTGCCGCCGGGCGCCCGCGCGACCCACGCGCCGGACGACCAGGGCTGCGACCGCTTCGTGCCGTTGTGACGCCTCGTACGCTTGAGGCATGCGCTTCCTGCCCGGCCACACCGCCACGTCCGACCTCACCTACGGCGACGTCTTCCTCGTCCCCTCCCGCTCCGAGATCACGTCGCGCTTCGACGTCGACCTGTCGACGGTCGACGGCACCGGGACAACCATCCCCGTGGTCGTCGCGAACATGACTGCGGTTGCGGGCCGGCGGATGGCCGAGACGATCGCCCGACGCGGCGGGATCACGGTGCTCCCCCAGGACGTCCCGACCGACGTGGTCGCGGACGTCGTGGCGTCCGTCAAGGCCAAGCACGCCGTCGTGGAGAGCGCGGTCGTGGTCTCTCCGCAGGACACCGTGCACACCGCGCTGACTCTCATCGGCAAACGCTCGCACGGTGCGGCGGTCGTCGTGGTCGACGGACGCCCGGTCGGAGTGGTGGCCGCCGTGGACTGCGAGGGCGTCGACCGGTTCACGCAGGTCGGTGAGGTCATGAGCACGAACCCGACCGTCGTCCCGCTGGATGTCCTCACGCAGGCGGGCGCGGGTGGCCTCGAGGCCGCGTTCGAGGCCCTGCACGGGTCGCGGCGCCGCTTCTCCCCCGTCGTCCGCGATGACGAGCTCGTCGGGATCCTCACCCAGATCGGCGCCCTGCGCTCGTCCATCTACTCACCCGCAGTCGACGACGCCGGGCGCCTGCGCGTCGCCGCGGCGGTCGGTATCAACGGCGATGTCCGGGCGAAGGCCGCTGAGCTGCTCGAGGCCGGCGTGGACGTGCTCGTGGTCGACACGGCACACGGTCACCAGCGCAAGATGCTCGAGACGCTCGCAGCGGTGCGATCGCTCGACCCGGACGTCCCGGTCGTCGCCGGCAACGTCGTGACCGCCGAAGGCACCCGCGACCTGATCGAGGCCGGCGCCGACATCGTCAAGGTCGGCGTGGGCCCCGGTGCGATGTGCACGACGCGCATGATGACTGCCGTCGGGCGCCCGCAGTTCTCCGCGGTGCTCGAGTGTGCTGCCGAGGCCCGGCGTCACGGCGCGCACGTCTGGGCCGACGGCGGGGTGCGCCACCCGCGCGACGTCGCGCTCGCGCTGGCTGCAGGCGCCTCGCAGGTCATGATCGGGTCGTGGTTCGCGGGCACGCACGAGTCGCCCGGAGACCTGCACGCGGACGCCGACGGTCGCCTGTACAAGGAGAGCTTCGGCATGGCCTCGGCACGTGCCGTCGCAGCACGCACCCGCGCTGGAACCCCGTTCGAGCGCGCGCGCAAGGCGCTCTACTCCGAAGGAATCTCGTCCTCACGCATCTACCTCGACCCTGAGCGCCCCGGCGTCGAGGACCTCCTCGACCGGATCACGTCAGGGCTGCGTTCGGCGTGCACCTACGTCGGTGCGACGAC
>JAYTSH010000314.1:0-2083 GCA_043745755.1 Cellulomonas sp.
CTCGTTGCTCGGGATCTGCGGGTCGGAGGTGCTCACGTGTGCTCCTTCGTCGCCGGGTGAGGTCACGTCAGACGACGTGGCCTACGGCTCACCGTAGAACGGTACCGACCGGCTCGCCCACTGTCGTCCCGTTCGCGGCGGTCTGCGCCTGCGGGAGGACCTGAGGCAGGACGGGACCGCCCCGACCCGCCGCGACCACGTACGCCGCGCCGACGAGCAGCCCGCCGCCGACGAGGTTCCCGAGCCCGACAGCCCCGACGTTCCGCGCGAACTCGGCCCAGGTCGCACCCGGCAGGCCGCCGAGGAGGCCGAGGGAGAACGTCGTCATGTTGGCCACGACGTGCTCGAACCCGGACGTGATGAAGACCATGACGCACGCGAAGATCATGGCGATCTTGGCGCCCTCGCTCTGCAGCCGGGCCGCGGACCAGATCGCGAGGCACACCAGCAGGTTGCACAGGATCCCCCGGAAGAACAGCTGGGAGGTCGTCTCGGCTGCCTTGTGCTCGATCATCGTGGCGATCATCCGGCCGCCCGCGGTCTTCGGGCCGAGCGCGCCGGACTCGTGCACGATCGCGGCAAACACCATCGCGCCGGCGAGGTTGCCGACCATGCAGAACAGGAGGGTCGCGGCGGCCCGCCCCCACGAGATCGAGCGGCCGAGCGCGCCCTGCGTGAGGATCATCATCGCGGAGGTCGCGAGCTCACCCCCGGCCATCACGACGATCGTCAGCGCGACCCCGAACACGAGGCCCTGGACCAGCGGGGTCCATCCCGAGCCAGCGTCGGCCAGCGGCCCGCCTGCGGTGGCCATGATGACGACGCCGATGCCGATGTAGGCGCCTGCGAGCATCGAGTGCACGAGGTACACCCCCGGCCGGCGTGCGAGGTCGGCCTTGGTACGGGCGGCACCCGTGTGGTATTTCACGGTCTCGGCGATCGTCAGCATGTCCCCAGGGTCCCTGGTGGACCGGCGAGAATCCTGGGACGAAAGCCACGCGTGGCGCGCGTCACACGTCCGCGGGAATCGGTGGGTGCCGCCGCAGGTTGGGACGGCGTGCCCCTTCTCTTCGACCCGCTGACGCTGCGCGGGACCACGTTCGCCAACCGCATCTGGCTCGCGCCGATGTGCCAGTACTCCGCGGTCGACGGCGTGCCGAACGACTGGCACCTCGTCCACCTGGGTGCGCGAGCGTCGGGCGGGTTCGGCCTCGTGATCGCGGAGGCGAGCGCTGTCGTTCCCGAGGGGCGGATCTCCCCGCAGGACACCGGGCTGTGGAACGACGCCCAGGTCACGGCCTGGAGGCGCGTCACGGACTTCGTGCACGCCCGCGGGTCGCTCGCCGGTGTCCAGCTCGCGCACGCGGGTCGCAAGGCGTCGACGTACTCACCGTTCGCGGTCGGGCCCGACCGGAAGCCGGGTCGCGGCTCGGTCCCGGTGGCCGACGGCGGCTGGCCGACCGTCGGACCGTCCGCGCTCGCGTTCCCCGGGCTCGCTGCACCCGTTGGCCTGAGCGCCGCGCAGATCGCCGACCTGCCCGGCGCGTTCGCCGCGGCTGCCCGGCGCGCGCTGGCCGCGGGGTTCGACGTCATCGAGCTGCACGCCGCGCACGGCTACCTGCTCCACGAGTTCCTCTCGCCCCTGTCGAACCGGCGGACCGACGCCTACGGCGGCTCGCTCGAGAACCGCGCCCGGCTGCTCGTCGAGGTCACGGACGCGGTCCGCGCGGTGTGGCCCGACGACCGTCCGCTGTTCGTGCGCGTCTCCGCGACGGACTGGGCCGAGGGCGGCCTGAGGGTCGAGGACGTCACTCAGGTCGCCAAAGAGCTCGCTGCGCACGGGGTCGACCTCGTCGACGTCTCGACGGGCGGCAACGTGCCCGCGGAGATCCCGCTCGGACCGGGCTACCAGGTGCCCGCCGCGCGAGCCGTCCGGGCCGGGTCCGGTCTGCCGGTCACTGCCGTCGGGCTCATCACCGATGCGCGGCAGGCCGAGCAGCTGCTGGTCGACGGCGCGGCGGACGCGGTGCTCGTCGCGCGCGCGGCCCTGCGCGACCCGCACTGGGCCCTGCGCGCGGCGCAC
>JAYTSH010000315.1:0-4184 GCA_043745755.1 Cellulomonas sp.
CCGATGATCCCCGAGCGCCTGGTCACGAGCGCGCGGGCCGCGCTGTTGCGGCGGTAGCCGAGCTGGGCGATCGCGTCCTGGACGCGCGCACGCGTCTCGGGTCGCACGCTGTCGTGGTCGTTGAGGACGCGCGAGACGGTCTGATGGGAGACGCCTGCGAGCGCGGCGACGTCGCTCATAGCTGGCGGCCGACGCCGCTGCGGCACCGAGGTGGACACGGGCACCGAGGTCGACACAGGCACGGTGGACATGCGCGGCCTACTCGGCCGACTCGGCGGCGAGCTCGCGCGAGCGGTCGCGCGCAGCTTCGGCCGCAGCGACGAACGCCGCCCGGACGCCGTGCGCGTCGAGCTCGCGCACCCCTGCGACCGTCGTACCGCCCGGAGAAGACACCCGCTCGCGGAGCACGACGGGATGCTCACCTGACTGCTGCGCGAGAGCCGCGGACCCCTCGACGGTCGCGACCGCGAGCCGGGTCGCGAGCTCGCGCGTGAGCCCGAGCAGCACCCCCGCCTCGGCGAGCGCGTCGATGACGTAGAACACGTAGGCGGGCCCCGACCCGGAGATCGCGGTGACCGCATCGAGGTCCTTCTCGGCGACCCGGACCACGAGACCCGTCGCGCCGAGGACACGTTCCACCAGCTCGAGGTGCTCCTGGGTCGCATGCGTCCCCGCGGCGATCGCGCTCGCCCCGTGCCCGATGACGGCCGGCGTGTTCGGCATCACCCGCACGACGGGCATGCCCGCAGGCAGCCGCTGCTCATAGACCGCGATCGGGACGCCAGCGGCGACGCTGACCACGAGCGTGCCCGGACGCAGCGCCGGGGCGATCTCGTCGAGCACCTGCGGCACGACCGCCGGCTTCAGCGCGATGAGGACGACGTCGGCCCGGTGTGCCGCGGTCGGGTTCGTCTCGGAGGAGTTGACGCCGTACAGCTGTGAGAGCTCGGTCGCGCGCGCAGCGTAGCGCTCGGTCACGTCCACGTCGTCAGCCGACCAGCCCGCCGCCAGCACCGCGGAGACGAGCGTGGCGCCCATGACACCGCCGCCCAGCACGGCCACATGCAGGGCGGGCACCCCCGCCGGTGCCTCGCGCGTCGTCGTGCCCTCGTCGTCGGCCATCATGTCCTCGTCGTCGCGTGCCCGTCACCTGGGGGTGAGCCTAGCCACAGCGCGCGGGCACGCGGACGCGATCGGGCGCGTGAACCCGGCGCCGGGCCGTCAGGGGGTGCGGCGGCGCAGCGTCGTCGAGCCGACCACGACGGCGAGCGCGATGAATCCGACGATCACGAGCACGTCCCCGCGCACGTCCGTGAAGGTCGCGCCCGCCTCGAGCCGCTGCAGCGCGTCGATGCCGTACGTCAGCGGGAGCACGCGCGAGATCGCCTCGAGCACCGACGGCATCGCCGCGCGCGGGATGAGCAGGCCGCACGTGATGAGCTGCGGGAACAGGACGACCGGCATCAGCTGCACCGCCTGGAACTCGGTGCGGGCGAGCGCCGAGGCAGCCAGGCCGAGCGTCGAGCCGAGGATCGCGTCGAGCACCGCGACCAGCATGATGACGCCGAGCGAGCCCCGGGTGTTCATCCCGAGCACCCCGACCGTGAACGATGTCAGCAGGACGGCCTGGACCACCGCGAGCAGCCCGAACGCCACCGCGTAGCCCGCGATCACGTCGCCCTTGCCGATCGGGCTCGCCATGAGTCGTTCGAGCGTGCCGGTGGTGCGCTCACGTAGCGTCGCGACGGACGTCACGATGAACATCACGACGAGCGGGAACAGCCCGAGCAGGATCGGGCCGAACTGGTCGAGCACCGGCGTGCCCTCGAACATCCACGAGATCAACCACAGCAGCAGGCACGGCAGCAGCAGCAGGAGCGCGATCGTGCGCGGGTCGTGCCGGATCTGCGACAGCACGCGGCCCGCGGTCGCCCACGTCAGACGCGCGCTCATCGGTCCTCCTCCGGTCGGTGCACCCGATGGTCGACGAGCTCCAGGAACGCGTGCTCGACGTCCGGGGCGCTCGTCTCGGCGAGCAGGTCCGGGAGCGTCGCGTCGGCGATGACCTCACCGTCGCGGAGCAGCACGAGCCGGTCGCAGCGCGTCGCCTCGTCCATCACGTGGCTCGAGACGAGCAACGAGGTCCCGCGGGCGGCGAGGCGTCCGAACAGGTCCCACAGGTCGCGGCGCAGCACCGGGTCGAGCCCGACGGTCGGCTCGTCGAGCACGAGCAGGTCGGGCGACGCGAGCAGTGCGACCGCGAGCGACACGCGCGACCGCTCCCCGCCCGACAGCCGGTCGACCCGGCGCCCGGCCAACCGGGCGAGGTCGACGTCCGCGAGCGCACGGTCCACGTCGCCGGGACCCGCGTGCGCGACGGCGGCGAAGTACCGGAGGTTCTCGGTGATCGTCAGGTCGCCGTACACGCTCGGGGCCTGCGTCACGTACCCGACGCGACGGCGCAGGTCCGGGTGGCCCGCGGGCAGCCCCAGCACCTCGACCGTGCCGCTCTCGACGGTCTGGACGCCGACGATCGCGCGCATCAGCGTCGTCTTGCCGCTCCCGCTCGGGCCCAGCAGCCCGACGACCTGCCCGGCCGGGACCAGCAGGTCGAGGCCCGGGAGCACGACGACACCGCGCCGGCCTCCGCGCACGACCCGCAACCCCTCGATCCGGATGGCGACGTCCGCGGCATGGTGACCCATGCGCACACCTTGGCCGCTCGACCGTGCGGGGTCAACGACGCCTCGCCGTCGACCCCGCACGGGCTTGTCCGCGCGGTCGACCGCGCGGTCGACCGTGCGTCAGCGGGTCGGTGCCGGGGTCGCACCCGGCCGAGCGCCTGCGCCCTGACCACCCAGGCCCCCGGTGCCCTCGCTGATCCGCTGGGCGGCGACCGAGCCGTCGGCCCCGGCCGGTCCGATGACCGTCACGGTGTCGCCGGTGTTGAGCGACGCGACGTCCGACTGGGTCGTCCGCGAGACGGTCGTGCTCGACGTCGTCGTGACCTTGACGGTCTTGCCGTCGGACGTCGTGATCGTGAGGGTCGAGCCGTCGATCGACGCGATCTGCCCGGCGGTGAATCCGCCGGCGCCGCCCGCGCCGCCCGGTCGGCCCGCACCGCCATAGCCGCCCCCGAAGCCGCGACCGCCTCCGGCGAAGCCGCCCGCGGTGTCCTGGGCCGACGCGCTCGCCGAGGTCGCGTGCCCGACGAGCAGGCCTCCCGCGAACAGCACGGCCGCCACGACGACCGCGGCGAGGATCGCCGTCAGGGACGGTCGCCCGCCCGAGGGGGTCGCGGCGCGGCTCGGCTCGGCGATGGTCGCAGGTCGCTGCGCGAGGAGGTCCTCGGTGCCGACGGGCGGCACGGGATCGCGCTGGGGGTCCTGCGGGTAGGGGGTCGTCATCATCGTGCCTCTCGTCGAGTGGTGGGTGGGCCGTCGGTCCGGCCCGGGGTTCCGGTCATTCGTGTCGGAGGGCGTCGACGGGACGCATCGCGGCGGCGCGCGCGGCGGGGTAGCCACCGAAGAACACGCCGATCCCGACCGACACGCCGAGGGCGAGCACGACCGACGAGCCCACGATCTCCGGCTTGACGCCGAGGATCTGGAACTGCGAGCCGATCACCGCGGCGAGCACCCCGAGCGCGCCGCCGAGTATCGACAGCAGGGTCGCCTCGGTCAGGAACTGGCCCAGGATCGCCCCGCGCGTCGCACCGAGCGCCTTGCGGATGCCGATCTCACGCGTCCGCTCCGTGACCGTCACGAGCATGATGTTCGTGACGCCGATGCCGCCCACGACGAGCGAGATCCCGGCGACCGCAGCGAGCATCGCCGAGAACGTCGAGAGGGTCGACGTCCGTGCCGCGAGCAGCTGGGCCTGGTTGCTGATCGTGTAGGTCGCATCCGCGGCGGTCTTGATCTTCAGGGTCGTGTTGATGACAGTCGTCGCCTCGGCCTGCGCCGTGGCGACCGCATCCGGGTCCTTGGCCTGCAGCACGATCGAGGACAGGTTGCCGTAGCCCGCGATCGACTGCTGGACCCGCGTGAGCGGCGCGACGAGCACGTTGTTGGTGCTCTGCAGGCCCGTCGAGTCCTTCGCGGCCATCACGCCGTCGACCAGGTAGGGCGTCGAGCCGATGACGACCGTCTGTCCCACGGGGTCGGTGGCGCCGACGGCGCCCG
>JAYTSH010000316.1:0-6497 GCA_043745755.1 Cellulomonas sp.
AGCACCGCGGCCTTCTTCTCGGTGTTCGCGCGCTCGCGCTTGCGCCGCTTCTCGTCCGTCTCGCGCTGCACGAGGTAGGCCGCGTACCCGAGGTTGTACTGGTCGAGCTCGGCGCGGTTGGCGTCGAGGTAGAACACCTTGTTCACGGTCGCCCGCAGCAGCTCGACGTCGTGGCTGATCACGATGAAGCCGCCCGCGTACGTCCGCAGGTAGTCGCGCAGCCAGAGGATCGAGTCACCGTCGAGGTGGTTGGTCGGCTCGTCGAGCAGGAGTGTGTCGACGCCCGAGAAGAGGATGCGAGCGAGCTCGACACGCCGACGCTGGCCACCCGAGAGGGTGCCGAGCGTCTGGTTGAGCACGCGGTCGTCCAGGCCCAGGTTCGAGGTGATCCGGTGCGCCTCGCTCTCGGCCGCGTACCCGCCCGCGGCCGTGAACCGCGCCTCGAGCCGCGAATAGCGCTCCATCGCGGCATCGCGGGTGTCGTCGATCGCGCTCGCCATCGCGCCCTCCGTCTCACGCATCGCGTTGACGATCTCGTCGAGACCGCGTGCGGACAGCACCCGGTCCATCGCGAGCATGGCGACATCACCCGTTGTCGTGTCCTGCGGGAGGTAACCGACGTCACCGGCACGCGTGATCTGGCCGCCGGTCGGGAGCGTCTCCCCCGCGAGCGTCTTCGTCAGGGTCGTCTTGCCGGCACCGTTGCGACCGACCAGACCGATCCGATCACCCGCCGCGATGCGGAACGTCGCCTCCTCCAGCAGCACGCGCGCGCCGACGCGCAGCTCGATCGCATGGGCAGTGATCACTAGGTGTCCCTCCGGGGTCGGCGAACCGCCGACTGCGGTTTCCTCCGAACGCCACGCGCCACTGTTGGGCGCGGGCACAAACGCGCCCCAGTCTACGACCGGCTAGCGTGGCAGACGGCCGCAGGCCATCAGACCAGTCATATCGGGCGCCGTGCCGGGCCCTCCACCGACGTGCGACAGCCCCTTGGAGCTCCGATGCCCGACGCACCTGACAGCTCGAACCCCTCCCTCGGACTGGGAGGCGGCGCCCACCCCGCAGCGCCCGCGCTCCCCGTGGCCCGGTCCTCGGCGGCCACAGATGTCGCGCTCGTCGCGACGTTCGCGGCCTTCATCGCGGTGTGCGCGATCCTGCCCGCCATCCCGGTCCCCGGCAGCGCCGTGCCCATCACGCTCCAGACGTTCGGCGTCATGCTCGCGGGGCTCGTCCTCGGCGCACGCCGCGGCGCCCTGGCCGCCCTGCTGTACCTCGCCGTGGGCGCGGCAGGTCTGCCGGTGTTCTCGGGCGGCGCCGGCGGCGTGGGCGTCTTCGCGGGCCTGTCGGCCGGCTACCTGCTCGCGTTCCCGCTGGCTGCGGCGCTCGCGGGGTACCTCGCGACGCGGGCCGGTGGGCTGCGCCCTGCTGTCCGGTACGTGGCCCTGTTCGGCGCGGCCACCGCGGCGAGCCTCCTGCTGATCCACCCGATCGGCATCGCGGTCATGGGCTGGCGTGGCGGGCTGTCCGTCTCGGAGGCGCTCGTTGCCGGGTCCCGCTACATCCCGGGCGACCTGATCAAGAACCTGCTCGCCGCGCTGGTCGCGAGCGCGGTGCTCAGGGCGTTCCCGGACATGGTCCGACGCCGTCCCTGACGCGCCCGGACGCCACATGATCGAGCTCGACGCCGTCACCGTCACCGCCTACGCCTCGCGCGACCCGATGGGCCCGACGAGTGACGTCGTGACTCTGCTCGGTCCGGTGACCTGCCGGCTCTCCGAACGACGGATCGCCGTCATCGGGGCGAACGGGTCGGGCAAGTCGACGCTCGCACGGCTCGTCAACGGGCTCGTCCTGCCGTCGTCGGGCACGGTCACCGTCGACGGTCTCGACACTGCCCGGGACGGACGAGCGGTCCGGGGCCGGGTCGGATTCGTCTTCACCGACCCGGACGCTCAGCTCGTCATGCCCACCGCCGTCGAGGACATCGCACTGTCCCTGCGCCGGCTCGGGCTGCCGTCCGCGGAGCGCACCGCACGCGCCCACGAGATCCTTGCCCGGTTCGGCCTCGCCGGGCGCGGCGACGTCCCCGTCCATGCGCTCTCGGGTGGCCAGAAGCAGCTGCTCGCCCTGGCCGGCGTCCTGGCGACCGAGCCGGCGGTCCTCGTGTGCGACGAGCCGACGACCCTGCTCGACCTGCGTTGGCGCAGGGTCGTCGACGAGCTGCTCGACGGGCTCGCCCAGCAGGTGCTCCAGGTCACCCACGACCTCGACGCCGCCGCCCGGGCCGACCGGGTCCTCGTCGTAGACGCGGGTGCGGTGGTGTTCGACGGCGACCCGCGCCCGGCGGTCGATGCCTACCGCGCGTTGATGGCACCACGGGTGACCCCGTGAGTCGCCGTGCGCGTCCGGCGCAGCGGCGACCGTGGACCGGGCCGCTGGGTCTGTACCGACCCGGTGCGACGGCGTTGCACCGAGCCCGGCCGGGGGCCAAGCTCGGTGGGCTCGCCGCGCTGGGAGCGCTGGTCGTGGTCCTACGGGGGCCAGGGAGCGCCATCGCCCTGCTCGGCGCCGTGCTGGTCGTCGCTGCGCTCGGGCGTCTCCCGTTGTCGTCGACGGCTCGCAGCACCCTCCCGGTGCTCTTCACGGCAACCCTGCTCGGTGCCTACCAGTGGTGGGCGCGCGGCTGGCAGGTCGGTGCGGAGGTCGCGGTCGACCTCGTGACTCTCGTCCTCGCGGCCACCGTCGTCACGGCGACCACCCCGGCCGACCGCATGCTCGATGCGCTCGCCACCGCTGCCCGGCCGCTGCGCCACGTCGGGCTGGGGCCCGAGACCGTGGCTCTGGCCGTCGGCATCATGCTCCGTGCGATCCCGGCGCTCCTAGACACGTTCGCCGAGACCCGGGACGCCGCACGCGCCCGCGGGCTCGATCGATCTCCGCGCGCGCTGCTCGTCCCGGCCGCGATCCGCACGGTGGCGCGCGCCCGCGCGACCGGCGACGCGCTCGCCGCGCGGGGCCTCGCCGACTGAGCAGCTGACGCGCTCACCCCGCGGCGGCCGTGCGGGTCACGCCGCCAGGACATACTTTGTGCCACATGACTTTCACCGACGGCGGCAGCTTCGAGGGCGGCCGGGTCAAGACCAGCCGAGGCAGGCGTGGGGCGGCGGCGGGCGGCGGAGTGGGCCTGCTCGCCATCGCCGTTTACGTGATCTCGCAGCTGACCGGGGTCAACCTTGCGCCCGTCGTCGACGCGGTCCAGGGCGGTGCGGCACCGGGTGCTGTGCAGGCGAGCGAGGGCACCCTCGGGACGTGCAGCGCGGCGGAGGCTAACTCCCGGCGCGACTGCCGACTCTCGGCGACGGTCTATGCGCTCGACGCCTACTGGGGCCAGACCCTGCCCGCGAACGCCTTCACGTTCTCGCAGCCGGACGTCTACAGCTTCAAGTCCACGATGTCGACCGGCTGCGGGACCGCGTCATCGTCGACCGGACCGTTCTACTGCCCGCCCGACACGACGATCTACATCGACCTCGGTTTCTACGACCTCCTGCAGAGCCAGTTCGGGGCATCCGGTGGCTCGCTTGCCGAGATGTACGTCGTGGCCCACGAGTACGGGCACCACATCCAGCAGATCACCGGCGTCCTGGACCAGGCGAACCGCCAGGGAACGGGTGCCGACTCCGACTCCGTGAAGACCGAGCTGCAGGCCGACTGCTATGCCGGACTGTGGACCGGCCACGCCGCGACCGTCGTGGACCCGAAGACGGGCGTGACCTTCCTCGACCCGATCACGCAGGCTGAGCTGTCCGACGCGCTGTCTGCCGCACAGGCCGTCGGCGACGACCACATCCAGCAGCAGTCGAGCGGCGGCGTCAACCCCGACTCCTGGACGCATGGGTCGAGCGCGGAGCGCGAGCGCTGGTTCATGACCGGCTACACCCAGGGCACGATCGCGGCGTGCGACACGTTCAGCGCGGCAAGCCTGTGACGGCCGCCACGCGCTGAGCCTGACCGAGCCGCTGAGCCCGGCCGCCTGACGATCGGGCGGAACCGGGGTCAGGGTCAGATGTTGAAGCCGAGTGCGCGCATCTGCTCGCGACCGTCGGGCGTGATCTTCTCGGGACCCCACGGCGGCATCCACACCCAGTTGATGCGGAACCCGTCGACGAGCCCTTCCAGCGACATGCCGGCCTGGTCCTCGATGACGTCCGTGAGCGGGCAGGCCGCCGACGTCAGGGTCATGTCGATGACCGCGTGGTTCTGCTGGTCGACAACAACTCCGTAGACGAGCCCCAGGTCGACGACGTTGATGCCGAGCTCGGGGTCGATGACGTCGTGGAGGGCCTCCTCGACGTCCGCGGCCGTGGTCGGCGACGGGTTCGCAGGCGCGGCACCCGGGGTCGTGGTGGTCATGCGTCCTCCTGGGGGGTGCCCGGCGACGTCGCGCCGGTCTTGATGAGGGCATCGGTCAGCGCGGCCCAGCCGAGCAGCGCGCACTTGATCCTTGCGGGGTACTTCGCGACGCCGGTGAAGGCCGTCGCATCGCCGAGCAGCTCCTCTGCGTCGTCGTCAAGGCCGCGGCCGCGTGCGTTCATCAGCGCGCGGAACGAGCAGGCGAGCCGGTCGACCTCGTCGAGGTCGGCGCCGACGACGAGGTCGTGGAGCACCGAGAGGGAGGCCTGCGAGATGCTGCAGCCCTGACCGTCCCAGCTGACCTCGCGGACCGTCGGCCGGCCTGCGTCGTCGAGCTCGACGCGGAGCGTCACCTCATCGCCGCACGTGGGGTTGATCTGGTGCGACTCGCCCGCGAGCGGGCCGAGCGGCTGCAGCCCGCGGCCGTGCGCCTCGCGCGCATGGTCGAGGATCACCTGCTGGTAGAGCTGTTCCATCGCATCGATGCTCATCGCACGTCCTTCTGACCCGCCGCAGCGACCGGTGCGGCGCCCACTCCGAAGAACGCTCGGACACCCGCAAGTGCTTCCCGGAAGACCTCGACCTCGTCGAGGGTCGTGTACACGCCCGCCGACGCCCGAGCCGACGCGGCGACACCCAGG
Organism: Cellulomonas sp.; assembly: GCA_043745755.1. GTDB lineage: Bacteria > Actinomycetota > Actinomycetes > Actinomycetales > Cellulomonadaceae > Cellulomonas_A. The sequence goes on from JAYTSH010000316.1 coordinate 5,058, forward strand.
CGCCGGTGCAGGGGCTGGGCGCAGTGGTGGCCGACGCGCACCGCGACGCCCGCGTCGTCGAGCACCTGACCGACGTCGTGCGCATGCACGCCGTCCACGACGAACGACACGGTCGCGAGCCGGTCGCGGGTGTCGGTCGGGCCGAGGACACGCACACCGGGGACCGACGCGACCGCTGCGAGCAGCGCGCGCGCGATCTCCGCCTCGTGTCCCGCGACCGCAGCCATGCCGAGCTCGTCGAGGTAGCTCGCGGCAGCACCCATCGCCACTGCCTGGGACACCATCTGAGTGCCTGCCTCGAACCGTTGCGGCGGTGGCGCGTAGGTCGTGCGCTCCATCGTGACGACCTCGACCATCGATCCCCCGGTCGTGACCGGCGGCATCGCCTCGAGCAGCTCGCGGCGCCCGAAGAGCGCGCCGACGCCCGTCGGCGCAAGCATCTTGTGCCCGGAGAACGCCGCGAAGTCGACCCCGAGCGCGTGGAGGTCGACGGGCAGGTGCGGGACGCTCTGGCAGGCGTCAAGCACCGTCAGGGCGCCGACCTCGCGCGCCCGGGCGACGAACGGTGCGACCCACGTGACAGCTCCCGTCACGTTCGACGCATGCGTGAACGCCAAGACCCGGGTGCGCTCGGTCACGACCGTCGCGAGGTCGTCAAGCCGGATCCGGCCGTCGTCGTGCACTCCGATCCAGCGAAGGGTCGCGCCCGTGCGGGCGGCGAGCTCCTGCCAGGGCACGAGGTTGGCGTGGTGCTCGGCCTCGGTCACGACGATCTCGTCACCCGGCGCGAGAGCGAATCGCCGTGCGGCCTCCCCGCCGCGACCCAGCGTCGCGTTCGACATCGCGTACGCGACGAGGTTGATCCCCGCGGTGGCGTTCGACGTCCAGACCAGCTCTCCCGGGTCCACGCCGACGAACGACGCCACCCGGCGCCGGGCGTTCTCGAACGCCTCGGTCGCCTCCTCGGCGAGCTGATGCGCCCCGCGATGCACCGCGGCGTTGCGCTGGAGGTAGAAGTCCTGCTCCGCGTCGAGCACCACCTCGGGCTTCTGCGAGGTCGCCGCAGAGTCGAGGTACACGAGCGGCCGCCCGCCGCGCACGGTACGGGCGAGCAGCGGGAAGTCCGCCCGCACGGCAGCGAGCTCACCCGGGGTGAGCCGGGTGGCCTGCGAGGTCTCGGTCACAGTCAATCCTTGCTCTCTTCGGCCTGGCGCTGCACGACGCGCGATGCAGCGGGCAGCGTCAGGCAGTCGCGCGGTCGGTCAGGAAGCGGTCATAGCCCTCGTCCTCGAGCCGGTCGGCGAGCTCAGGGCCGCCCTGCTCGGCGATCCGCCCGTCGACGAACACGTGCACGAAGTCGGGCTTGACGTATCGCAGGATCCGCGTGTAATGCGTGATGAGCAGGACGCCCACCTCTCCGCTCTCACGGACGCGGTTCAC
>JAYTSH010000317.1:0-1845 GCA_043745755.1 Cellulomonas sp.
GCGACGGCAAGCAGCATGAGCAGCAGCAGCGCGACCCGCATGCTCGAGAGCTGGCGCCACGCCCACCGCACCCAGCCGGCCGGCCCGAGCTGCGGCAGCACGGGGGTGTCGCCCGCGAACGCGTCATCGATGCCCTCGGGCGTGTACCGCTGGTCGCTCGTCCCGGTCGCGCTCATCACACCACCGGGACAAAGACGCCGGAGCTGGTGAGCAGGCCTTGCAACCACTGCGCCCAGGTACCCCACAGCCCGCTGACGAGCGCGAGCCCGAGCACCACGAGCAACCCCCCGCCGGCGCGCATCACCGCAAGCCGGTGCCGTCGCAGCAGGGCCAGCGCTCGGGCGCTGCGTGCCGTACCGAGCGCGATGAGGAGGAAGGGCAGACCGAGCCCGAGGCAGAACGCGACCGAGAGCACCGCGCCGCGGGCGGGCGAGCCGCCGTCGAGTGACAGCGCCGTGATCGCCACGAGGGTGGGCCCGATGCACGGGGTCCACCCCAGACCGAACACGAGCCCGAGCAGCGGAGCGCCCCACAGCCCGGCGCGCGGGCTCAGGTGGACGCGACGGTCCTGCTGCAGGAACGGGACCAGGCCCATGAACGCGAGGCCCATGAGCACGACGACGCCGCCGAGGACGCGGGTCAGCGGGTCCTGCCAGTCCTTGAGCACCCCGCCGACCGAGCCCGCGAGCACCCCGAGCAGCACGAAGACGACCGTGAACCCCGCGACGAACAGGCCGACACCGGCGAGGAGCCGGGTCCGACCGACGTCGGCCGGCGACCGTCCGGGCGCGTCCGGGTGCGGCGCCGTGACCGGCGCCGCACCACCGTCCGACGGTGTGGCCCGGCGGCGACTCGAACCAGCCAACGTCGCCCCCGACATGCCGCCCAGGTAGCCGAGGTAGCCGGGGACGAGCGGGAGCACGCACGGCGAGGCGAACGCGACGAAGCCGGCCACCGCCGCGACCGGGACGGCCAGCAGCATCGAGCCGGAGAACGCGGCCTGCGCGAACGTCGCGCCGATGTCGCTCATGGCATGGCCGTCGCACCCGTCGTGGCACCGGCCGCCGGCGCGGCGGGGTCGGCAGACTCAGCGAGGATGTCGTCGACGAGCCCGCGCAGCGTCGAGGGGTCGGCGAGGCCGAGGATCCGGGCGGCGACGCGACCCTCGCGGTCGAGCACGACAGTCGTCGGGACCGCCTGGACGGGGACGGCCCCCTGCAGCGCCGCGATCGCGTGGCCGCCGGTGTCCGCGAGGCTCGGGTACGGGATCGCGAACGTGCGCTCGAACGCCTGCGCCGCGCCGACGTCGTCGGTTCCGTTGATCCCGAGGACGTGCACGCCGCGGCCGGCGTAGTCGTTCGCGAACGCGACGAGGTCGGGTGCCTCCGCGCGGCACGGCGGGCAGGCCGCATACCAGCTGTTGAGCACGACGACGTCCCCGCGCCAGGCGGTCAGGTCGTGCGCCGTCCCGGCGAAGTCGGTCCCGGCCAGCGTGACGGGCTCGGACCGGTCGGCGACGGCCCACTTCCGGGTCGATCCGTCACCCGACTGGTAGCCCTGGTTCACGACCTCGGTCGCCGTCGCCGCGGGTGTCCCGCTCGTCGTCGCGCACCCGGCCAGCAGGACCGCACCCAGTGCGAGCGCGACGAAGCCCCCGGGCACGCGCGGGGCGCGGTTGACCCGGGGTGCGCTGGTCGCGCGAAGGTTCACGCGCCCGCCACGGTCGCCGCGCCGTCGAGGAGCACCGCCGCCGGCTCGGTGTACCCGAGCCCGACGAGCGTGTCGTCGTCGAAGTGCAGGCTGGTGATCGACGCGAGCGAGCACTGCCGACGGCGCGGGTCGTGC
>JAYTSH010000318.1:0-4123 GCA_043745755.1 Cellulomonas sp.
AGGCCGATCAGCCCGAAGTACTCGAACGGGTTGGCGAAGAACTGGTTGATCCCGGTGGTCGCACTCCCGAACGACTCCGAGTAGCCGTACAGGATCCAGATGAATCCCACCGTGCCGGCAGCCACGAAGTTCATCATCAGCATGTTCAGGACCGACTTGCCCCGGACCATGCCCCCGTAGAAGAACGCCAGCGCAGGCACCGTCATCATCAGGACGATCACGGCAGAGGTCATCATCCATGCGGTGTTACCGGTGTCCAAGGTAAAGGTCGTCATTACCCGTCTCTCCACTCCCCGACCGGGCGGCCGGATGAGGCAACTGTCGAGGAGAGCGGTTTCGGGACGAGACCCGTCATGTTACGAGTTGGTGACAAGCACAGAGCGCGTGTAAACGTTCCGTTTCGTGCCGGGCGACATCGGGGTTCGGCTGTTCGCCTGATCCGGCCCGGCCGGTGCCCTCACGCCTGCAGGAGACCGTCCACGAACACCTCGGGGTCGAACGGTGCAAGGTCGTCCGGACCCTCGCCGAGCCCGATGAGCTTGACCGGGACGCCCAGCTCACGCTGGACCGCGATGACGATCCCACCCTTGGCCGTGCCGTCGAGCTTCGTCAGGACGATGCCGGTCACTCCGGCCACCTCGGCGAAGACCCGGGCCTGGTTGAGGCCGTTCTGGCCCGTCGTGGCGTCCAGGACGAGCAGAACCTCCGAGAGTGGCGCCTCGCGCGTGATGACGCGCGTGATCTTGCCGAGCTCGTCCATGAGTCCTGCCTTGTTCTGGAGCCGCCCGGCGGTGTCGACGAGCACGACGTCGGCGCCGGTCCGCTTGCCGGTGCGCACGGCGTCGAACGCGACCGCGGCCGGGTCCGCGCCGTCGCGGTCCGAGCGCACCGTCGGCACGCCGACGCGCGCACCCCACGTCTCGAGCTGGTCGGCTGCTGCGGCGCGGAAGGTGTCGGCCGCACCGAGGACCACCGTCCGCCCCTCCGCGACGAGCATCCGGGCCAGCTTGCCGACCGTCGTGGTCTTGCCCGTACCGTTCACACCGACCACGAGCACGACGGCGGGCAGGTGCGCGGGCAGGACGGCGGGCTCCCCTGCCGCCGCGGTGGGGCCGGCCCCGGGCGCGACGGGACCGGTGGCGAGCGAACGGTCGAGGCTGGGGTCGACGAGGGCGATCAGCTGCGCCCGCAGCAGAGCCCGGACCTCACCGGTCTCACGCAGACCGTCCACGCGCACCTGGGTGCGCAGCGCTGCGATGAGCTCGGCGGAAGGTCCGGCGCCGACGTCGGCCAGCAGCAGCGTCTCCTCGAGCTCGTCCCAGTCGTCCTGGGTGAGGTGGTCGCGGGAAAGCACCTCCAGCAGCCGCGTGCCGAGGGGGGACCCCGAACGCGCCAGCCGGTCACGGAGCCGCGCGAGCCGACCGGCGACAGGGGCCGGGAACTCGAGCAGCGGCGCCTCCTCGAGGCCGGGGAGGTCCTCGAGGAGGTCCCGGTCGAGGGTGGGGGCGGTCGGTGCGTCCACGGCCGACGCATCTGCCAACACTGTGGTCGCGTGCTCGTCGAGGACGGTCGTACCGGCTGTCGGCGCGTCCGCAGGCGTCCCGCCTCGGCGCCGCACGAGCACGAGGGTTGCTCCGGCGGCCGCCGCGAGAGCAGGCACACCGACGACGAGCGCGGTCAAGAGGTCGTTGTCCACGGCGACAGTCTCTCAGGCCGGTGCGCGCTGCGGCACGCTCGGGCGGCGACGCCGGAGAGTCCCGGCCGGGCCGACGTGGCTCAGGAGGACCGGCTGCCCAGGTGCTGCACGCCGCGCACAGCACGGTCGCGCGCCTTCGTCAGGACGGCGCGCACCTCGTCGACCCGCAGGTAGCCGTCGTCGTCCACGGCTGTGGCCCGCAGGAACTCGTCGAGCCGCACGTCGACGGGCTCGATCTCGGCCGCGCGCGCCGCAGCGGCGTCCTCGGCATCGGGGTGGCGACGGGCGGAGACCCCTGCACGCAGGTCCGCGAGGAACCCGGCTCCCCGACGACCCCCACCGCTCGCGGCGCTGGCGACCAGCACCACCGCGGCGGCGGCGGCGAGGGCAACGAGGGTCCACACGAGCATGGGGAGCATGACTCCAGTATGCGAGCCGCATTCCGGGCGCCGGGCCTCGACCCGCGCGTGGCGGTCGAACCGCACACAACCTTCACACCGGTCGGCTGCGAGGTGCGCCCAGACCGGGCGCAATGCCCCAGGCGTCAGGCTGAGACGTCCTCGCGCATCCGCTGGCTGATGACCGTCGTCACGCCGTCGCCGCGCATCGTGACGCCGTAGAGCGCGTCGGCGATCTCCATCGTGCGCTTCTGGTGCGTCACGACGATGAGCTGGGAGTCCTCTTGGAGCTCCCTGAACAGCACGAGAAGGCGTTCGAGGTTGGCGTCGTCGAGCGCCGCCTCGACCTCGTCCATGACGTAGAACGGGCTCGGCCGCGCCTTGAAGATCGCGACGAGCAGGGCGACGGCCGTGAGCGAGCGCTCGCCGCCCGAGAGCAGCGAGAGCCGCTTGATCTTCTTGCCGGCCGGGCGCGCCTCGACCTCGATGCCGGTGGTCAGCATGTTGTCGGGGTCGGTCAGCACGAGTCGGCCTTCGCCGCCGGGGAACAGCCGGGGGAAGACGACGTCGAAGGCCGCGGCGGTGTCGCGGTAGGCGTCTGCGAAGACCTGCTCGACACGCTCGTCGATCTCCCGGACGATCTCGAGCAGGTCCGTCCGCGTCTTCTTGAGGTCCGCGAGCTGGTCGACGAGGAACTTGTGCCGCTCCTCGAGCGCCGCGAACTCCTCGAGTGCGAGCGGGTTGACCCGGCCGAGCAGCGACAGCGCCCGTTCGGCGGACCGCAGGCGCTTCTCCTGCTGCTCGCGCACGTACGGGACCTCGGTCGGCGCGTCGGGGTCCACGTCGGCGTCGGGCAGCTGCACGACAGGCACCGGACGGTGCGGCCCGAACTCCTCGAGGAGCACCGTGGGGTCGAGGCCGAGGTCGTCGATCGCCCGGGTCTGGAGCTGCTCGATGCGCAGGAGCTGCTGTGCCCGCGCGACCTCGTCGCGGTGCGCGACGTCCGTCAGCTCGGCGAGCTCGCGTGCGCGGGTCTCGACCTCGGCCCGCACGCGCTGGAGCGTCTCCTCGCGTGCGGTACGTGCCGCCCCTGCGGCCTCGCGCTCCGACGCGGCCAGTCGCAGCGAGTCCTCGAGCACTGCCAGCGAACGGTTCGCACCCTCTCGCACCGCCGCAGCCAGCAGTGCCTGCCGGACGCGCGCGCGCTCCCGCTGCGCCGACCGCTCGCGCGCCGCCTGCTCGGCCCGGGCGGCACGTTCGAGCGATTCCGCGCGCCCTGCCAGCGCACGAGCCCGCTCCTCGCTCGTGCGGAGCGCGAGCCGGGCCTCGGTCTCTCGGGCGCGCGCGGCCGCAGCCAGCTCGGCGAGGCGGTCGCGCTCGAGGCCGCCGCCGGCGATCGCGGCCTCGGTCTCGGCCGGCTCGGACTCGGCAGCGGCGAGCCGTTCGGTCAGCTCCGCGAGCTCGTCCGCACCGGCCGCGAGAGTCGCTGTCGCCGCGTCGAGCGATGCCTGCACCCGCTCTGCCTCGGCCCGTGCCGCCCGTGCCGTCGCGCCGAGGTGACCAAGCTGCTCGGCCACCGCGGCCAGCGCAGCGTCCGACTGGTTGAGCCGGTCGAGCGTGTCCTCGTACCGCCCGCGCGCATCGGCCTCAGCCGCGTGCGCACCCCCGAGCTCGAAGCGAGCGCGTTCGGCGCGTGCAACCGCGTCGGCGGAGTCGGCCCGCGCGGCGTCGAGCGCTGACTGCAGGTGCAGCGCACTGGGCGCGGTCGCGGAACCTCCCGACGCCCGACGGCGGGCGAGGACGTCTCCGGTGCGCGTGACGACGGTGAGCTCGGGCCGGTCCACCACGAGCGCGCGGGCCGTCGCCAGGTCGTCGACGACCACGACGTCGCGCAGCAGCGCCTCGACGGCCGGACGAACAGCCGGCGGAACCTGCACGAGGTCGATCGCACGATCCGCTCCCGGAGGCACGACCAGCACGCCGACCGGGGACTCGTCGGCGGTGTCGGCCCCGGCGATGACGAGGCTCG
>JAYTSH010000319.1:0-1977 GCA_043745755.1 Cellulomonas sp.
CCACGACCCACCCACCCCTGACCGTCGTCGAACGACGCACCCACCTCATCGCCGACACCTGCCTCACCAACCCCCACGGCCCCGGCTGCTGACCACAGCGGACCACCCACACCACGACCAGACCGCGTAGCAGGTCGGCGGCGCCGACGGTCGCCGGCCAAGATCGTCGTATGACGGATGAGAACAGCACCACGGGTGCCTACGTGACGCCGGGCACCGAGTTCACTCGCGACCAGCGCTACATCGCCAGCCGAATCACAGCGGACGGCCGGGACGGTTTCCCGGTCGAGCCGGGTCGCTACCGGCTCGTCGTCTCCCGAGCGTGCCCGTGGGCGAACAGAGCCGTCATCGTGCGACGCCTGCTCGGCCTCGAGGACGAGATCTCCATGGGCATCTGCGGTCCGACGCACGACCGTCGCTCGTGGACGTTCGACCTCGACCCGGGTGGTGTCGACCCGGTGCTCGGCATCGAACGGCTCCAGGACGCGTACTTCGCGCGGTTCCCGGGATACGAACGGGGCATCACGGTCCCGGCGATGGTGGACGTGTCGTCGGGCAAGGTCGTGACGAACGACTACGCGCAGATGACCCTCGACCTGTCGACGCAGTAGCGGGAGCTCCACCGCCAGGGCGCGCCGGACCTGTACCCCGAGCGCCTGCGCGACGAGATCGACGCGGTCGCCCTCGCGGTGTTCCGGGACGTCGACAACGGGGTCTACCGGTGCGGGTTCGCGGACTCGCAGGCGGCGTGCGGCCGGGCGTACGACGGGTTGTTCGCACGACTCGACTGGCTCACCGCGCGGCTCAGCACGCAGCGCTACCTCGTCGGCGACACGATCACTGTGGCCGACGTCCGGCTGTTCACGACCCTCGCGCGGTTCGACGCCGTCTACCACGGGCACTTCAAGTGCAACCGGTCCAAGCTCGCCGAGATGCCGGTGCTCTGGGCATACGCGCGCGACCTGTTCCAGACGCCGGGCTTCGGGGACACGATTGACTTCGACCACATCAAGCGGCACTACTACGTGGTCCACACGGACGTGAACCCGACGCAGATCGTGCCGAAGGGTCCCGACCTGGCGGGGTGGCTCACGCCGCACGGCCGCGAGGAGCTCGGCGGCCGGCCCTTCGGCGACGGCACTCCTCCGGGTCCCGTGCATCCTGGCGAGGAGGTCCCGGCCGAGCACACCGCGGCCGCGATGGCGGGCTGAGGGGCAGCGCGCGCACCCGGGCTCAGACCTCGTCGAGCCCGACGGCGGGATCGGTGAGCCGGCCGACATCGACGGATCGACCGGACCGGATGAGGACGTCGATCGTGTCGGCAACGTCCCACACGTTCACGTTCATGCCGGCGAGCACCCGGTCCCCCGCGAGCCAGAACGCGACGAACTCGCGCGCGGCGACATCTCCCCGGAACACGACGCGGTCGGCGTCACCGGGCTCGACATAGCCCGTGTACTCCATGCCCAGGTCGTACTGGTCACTGAAGAAGTACGGCGGCCTGTCGTCGACGTCGTCGCGGCCGAGCATGGTGCGCCCGGCCAGCCCGCCCTGGCGGATCGCGTTCGCCCAGTGCTCGACGCGCAGCCGTCGACGGAGCAGGGGGTGCATCGCGTTGGCGACGTCGCCGGCCGCGAACACGTCCGGGTCGAACGTCCGCAGGTGCTCGTCGGTGAGGATGCCGTTGTCGACGTCGAGGCCTGATGCGGTGGCGAGCTCGGTGCGGGGCCGGATGCCGACCCCGACCACGACGAGCTCGGTGTCGATGGTCGAGCCGTCGCCCAGACGCACGCCGGTGACGACGCCATCGACCCCGAGGATCTCCGCGACGACGGCGCTGGTGCGCAGGTCGACGCCGTGCTCGCGGTGCAGGTCGGCGAACACGGTGGCGACCTGGGGTCCGAGCACGCGGACCAAGGGCAGCTCGCCGCGTTCGAGAAGGGTGACCTCGAGGCCCGCCGCACGGGCGGCGGCGGC
>JAYTSH010000320.1:0-2103 GCA_043745755.1 Cellulomonas sp.
CCGAGCTCGCCGCGCTGTTCGCCATGACGTGGACGCTCGACGTCGCGGGACGTCCGATCCGGACGCTGATCCTCGGGTCGACCGCCGCGCACTGCCTCAACGACCTCGCGTTCCGCCAGCGCTCCGAGAACCTGCCGATCGAGACCGTCGCAGTCGTGTCCAACCACACGGTTCTCGCGGACCTGGCCCGGTTCTACGACATCCCGTTCCACCACATCCCCGTCACCGCCGCGACCAAGGCTGCTGCCGAGGCCCAGCTGCTCGCACTGATCGACGAGCTCGACGTCGAGCTCGTGGTGCTCGCGCGCTACATGCAGGTCCTCTCGGACGACCTGTGCCGCGCGCTGGCCGGTCGGATCATCAACATCCACCACTCGTTCCTGCCGTCGTTCAAGGGCGCGCGCCCGTACGCCCAGGCCCACGACCGGGGTGTCAAGCTCATCGGCGCGACCGCGCACTACGTGACGGGCGACCTCGACGAGGGGCCGATCATCGAGCAGGACGTCGAGCGCGTCGACCACACGCGCGGGGTCGAGGACCTTGTCGCACTCGGCCAGGACGTCGAGCGCCGGGCGCTGGCCAAGGCCGTCCGCTGGCACGCCGAGCACCGCGTGCTGCTCAACGGGCACCGCACCGTCGTCTTCCGCTGACCTGACGGGTCGCCCCGAGAGCTCAGACCTCGCGAGCGCGGCGCATGAGCGTGTCGATCGCAACCGCCAGCGCGAGCACCAGCCCGGTGATGACGTAACGCACGGCCGTGTCGAGGTTCAGCAGCGTGAGCCCGCTCGAGATCGACTGGATCACGAGCACGCCCAGCAGCGCCGACCACGCGCTGCCGCGGCCACCGAACAGGCTTGTGCCACCGATGACGGCGGCGGCGATCGCGGTGAGGTTGGTGTCACCCCCGCCGGTCGCCTGGTTCGCGGCGGCGAGCCGCCCGACGGACAGCACGCCGCCGAGCGCGGCCAGCGTCGAGCACGCGACGAACACCGAGACGAACGTGCGCCGGACGGGGACGCCCGCGCGGCGCGCCGACTCGACGTTGCCGCCGACGGCGCGCACCGCCCTCCCCCAGCGGGTGCGGCGCAGCAGCAGGTCGACGACCGCGACCAGTCCGACGAACAGCGCGAACGTCACCCCGACGCCGCGGTTGGTGTTGAGGTAGGCGACGGCGGACCCCAGCACGGCCGCGAGCGCTGCGACGCGGACGCCGAGCTCGACCGGGGACGCGACGGGCAGCTCGGCCCGCAGGCGCCGTGCACGCTCGACCATGAGCATCGCGGCATACCCGAGCACGACCGCCGCAACGATCGCCGAGGATGCAGCGGGCGCAAGGAAGCCCTGCTGGCTGAGCCGGACGAGTGTGGACCGGAACGGGAGGTTGACCGAACCCGTCGGCCCGAGCACGCGCAGCTGCAGGCCGGCGAACACCAGCAGCCCGGCGAGCGTCAGGACGAAGCTCGGGAGCCCCAGCCGCGTCGCGAGCGCGCCGTACAGGACCCCGACGACCGCGCCGACACCGAGCGCGACGACGACCGCGAGCAGCGTCGGCCACCCGAGCTGCACCGACCCGATCGCGACGACGGCGGCCGCCAGGCCGCTGACCGACCCGACCGACAGGTCGATCTGCCCGACCAGCAGCACGAGCACGATGCCGAGCGCGATGACGCCGGTCGCGGCGGACTGAAGCGTGAGGTTGACGAGGTTGTCGCTCGACAGGAAGTGCGGGTTGAGCAGCTGGAACACGAGCCAGATCACGACCAGGGCTCCCACGATCGGCAGCGTCCCGAGCTGCCCGCTGCGCATGCGCTGGGTCAGCACGGCACGCAGACCGCTCAGTCCCCTGGCCGGTCCCGGTGCGCCGGCGCGTGGATGCGTCGAGGCGGTCATGTCACGTTCTCCTCTCGGCGTGCGGGGCGCGTGCGTCGGCCGACCGGCGTCGCGCCGGTCATCGCAGCGATCAGGTCCTCGTAGCTCACCTGGTCAGCATCGAAGACACCGTTCGTTCGCCCGAGGCGCAGGACGACGATGCTGTCGGCGACGGCCTGGACATCGACGATCGAGGAGCTGATGAGCACCACGGCGTGGCCGTCGTCGCGCAGC
>JAYTSH010000321.1:0-4913 GCA_043745755.1 Cellulomonas sp.
CCGAACCCTCGTTGTTGAAGCCCATCCGGTTGCGCAGCGCTTGCTGGTCGAGTACACGCCACAGGCGCGGCGCTTCATTGCCGGGCTGCGCGTATGCCGTGACCGTCCCGACCTCGACGAAGCCGAACCCGAGCATCGCGAGTCCCTTGACCGCGAGAGCGTTCTTGTCGAACCCTGCCGCGAGACCGAACGGTCCCTGGAACGTGCGTCCGAGCGTGCGCACCTCACCTCCGGCGGGCGTGCCAGTGAGCCGAGCGATGACACCGCTCACGACCGGCACGCGCCCGACGAGGCGGATCAGCCCGAACACGAGCTCGTGCGCGCGCTCGGGGTCCATGCGGCGGAAGACGAGGTTGAACAGGAGGCGATACACGCGCTACAACCTACTGGTCGGCGACGCTCCCCGAGGGACGGTCGCCCCTTCGTAAGCGGGTGTGCCAGAGCCACGCGAGTCCGAGGAAGGGCAGCACCAGCGGCACGTAGCCATAGCCCTGGCCGTACCCCGACCACACCGTCTTGGCCGGGAAGTCTCCCGCGTCGAGCACCGAGACCGTCCCGACGACGAGCACACCGACGAGCTCGACCAGCACCGCCGACAGAGCGACCGGCCGCCAGCGGGCGCCCCTCTTCGCGAGCCCGACCGTCGCGAGGATGTACACCAGGGCCGAGAGCGCGGACAGTGCGTAGGCGAGCGGCGCCTCGGCGAACTTCGTGGCGATCTGGTAGCCGGCTCGCGCTGATGCCGACAAAGCGAATACCCCGTAGACGCCGACCAGGGCGCGCCCCGGTCCGGCCGATGTGCTCGCGGCAGCCGCGGGCGTGCCGCCGGTGACGTGCGGTGCGGTTCCGGTCACAAGGATCCCCAGATCTGTAGCAGGCGGTACTCGAGGAATGCCGTCGTGAAGGCAGCGACGAGGTAGAGGACGGAGCTCCAGCGGGTGCGCTCCTCGAAGGCCCACATCGCCGCGAGCGGAAGAATGAGGAGCTGCACAAAGACGTAGCCACCGAAGAGCGCACGATCGGGCGAGCCGGTGCCATCGACGACGAGAACGATGGCCGCAACCGCCTGGACGAGCAGGACAACCTCGACGACGGCGCCGCCCCACAGCTGGCGCAGGATCACCGCGCGGTCGCGGATGACGAACCAGAGCGCCCACGCAGCGAGCGCGAGGGACAGCGCGACGACGAGCAGGGACACCGGTCCGATCACGGTTCACCACGCTACCGGGCGCCGGCAACGATCGTGTCCACGCGGTCGGACTACGATCGCCGGGTGCCTCGAGTGACTCTCACCTCCAAGAACCCTGCCCGCCTCGACGTCGACGCCCTCGTGGTGGCGATCGCCCGGACCGATGCCGGCCCGCGCCTGCTCGACCCCGACCAGCTTCCCGCGGAGATCGCAGCGGAGATCGCAGCAAGCGCCGCTGCGCTCGGGATCACGGGCGAGGCGGACGAGGTCCGCCGCTACCCGACGGCGGGCCGCCTGTCGGCGAAGGTGCTCGTCCTGACTGGGGTCGGAGACGCCGCAACAGTGACGCCCGAGCTGCTGCGTCGGGCGGCGGGGGCCGCGACGCGCGAGCTCGCCGGTACGTCGACCGTCGCGCTCGCCCTGCCTGCCGGCGACCTGGCGGACCTGACCGCAGTCGTCGAGGGCGCGCTCCTGGGCGCCTACGCGTTCACGCGGTACCGCAACCCCGGCCGCGCGGCCACGTCCGATCCGGTCGCATCGATCGAGGTCGTCACGCCACTCGCACGTCAGAGCTCCGCGGCGAGCACGGTCACCCGCGCGCAGGTCGTCGCTGCAGCCGTCCACGCGACGCGCGACCTGGTCAACATCGCTCCGAACGACCTCTACCCCGCTGCGTTCGCCGAGGCGGCGAAGGCCGCGGTCAAGGAGTCCGGCCTGCGCACCGGGACCGTCAAAGTCACGGTGCTCGAGGAGAAGGCGCTCGTCGCCGGTGGCTACGGCGGCCTCGTCGGCGTTGGCCAGGGGTCCGTCCGCGGTCCGCGTCTCGTCAAGGTCGCCTACTCCCCCTCCCGTCCGACCGCGAAGGTCGCGCTCGTGGGCAAGGGCATCACGTTCGACTCAGGCGGGATCTCGATCAAGCCCGCCGCGGGCATGGACGCCATGAAGTCGGACATGTCGGGGGCGGCCGCCGTGCTGCACACCGTCCTGGCCGCTGCGCGCCTGGGGCTGCCGGTCGCGGTGACCGGGTGGCTGTGCCTCGCGGAGAACATGCCGTCGGGCACCGCCCAGCGGCCGTCCGACGTCATCACGATCCGTGGTGGGAAGACTGTCGAGGTCCTCAACACCGACGCCGAGGGTCGGCTCGTGCTCGCTGACGGGCTCGTGGCTGCGATCGAGGAGGAGCCCGACGTCGTCCTCGACATCGCCACCCTCACCGGCGCACAGATCGTGGCGCTCGGCAACCAGGTGTCTGCCGTGATGGGTACCGACGGCGCACGCGCCGAGGTCGTCGCATCTGCCGAGGCCTCGGGCGAGCTGTTCTGGCCGATGCCGCTGCCTGCCGACCTCAAGGGCGGCCTGAAGTCGAAGGTCGCGGATCTTGCCAACATCGGCGAACGGTTCGGCGGCATGCTGCTCGCCGGGCTCTTCCTTCAGGAGTTCGTCGGCTCGACCCCCTGGGCGCACCTCGACATCGCGGGTCCGGCGTTCAACGCGAAGGCCGCCCACGGCTACACGCCGGTGGGCGGTACGGGCGTCGGCGTCCGGACGATGCTCGCATTCCTCGAGGCCCGCGCAGCCCAGCGGTAGCCGACCGCGCCAGGGACGCCCGCCCGGACGCGGTGGCGCGCCCCTGACGCGGTCGCGTGGGCGGGTCAGGTGCGCGTCGCCCAGAACGCGACCGCGGAGGCCGCCGCCACGTTGAGGGAGTCGACGCCGCCGGCCATCGGTATGCGCACGACCAGGTCGGCCGCCTCGACCGCGCCGCGCGACAGCCCGTCACCCTCGGTGCCGAGCATGAGAGCGAGGCGCTCGGGCGGCGCAGCGACCAGGTCGTCGAGCGACACGGCGTCATCGGCGAGCGCGAGCGCAGCGACGGTGAACCCCGCCGCACGCAGGTCCGCGAGGCCGCCCGGCCACGCCTCGAGCCGGGTCCATGGCACCTGGAACACCGTGCCCATCGAGACGCGGACCGAGCGGCGGTACAGCGGGTCGGCGCAGCGCGGGGTCACGAGCACCGCATCGATCTCGAGACCAGCGGCGCTGCGGAAGATCGCGCCGACGTTCGTGTGGTCGACGATGTCCTCGAGGATCGCGATGCGTCGCGCTCCTGTGCCGCCGCGGGCCGCGGAGAGCAGGTCATGGACCGACGCCAGCGCGGGGCGGTGCATCGACGCGAGCGCCCCGCGGTGCACGTGGAAGCCGGCGATCGCCTCGAGGACGTCCGGCTCCGCCACGTAGACGGGCACCGACGTGCCTTCGTCGGGCAGCGACGCGAGCGTCGTGACGAGGTCGGGCAACCAGCGTGGCGAGAGCAGGACCGACCGGGGGCGGTGTCCCGCACCGAGCGCCCGCCGCAGCACTGTCGAGCTCTCCGCGATGTACAGGCCCTTCGAGGGCTCGTGCCGCGAGCGCAGCGCGACGTCCGTCAGCGAGACGTAGTCGGCGAGCCGCTCGTCGGTCGGGTCGGTGATCGGGTGGATGTCTGGGACCGGCACGTGCCCCATCATCTCGCGGTCCGACGACCGGTCAGGACCCCGCGAGGAGCCGCGCGCCGCGCAGGTCGCTCGCCCGACGTGCCGCGACCGGGCCGACGACGGCGGCCACCCCACCCACCAGCGCCACGACGGGGATCACGAGGAACGCCGTGTGCGCACCGAACGAGTCGGCGAGCGCGCCCAGGACGTACGGCGCCACGCCGATCGCTGCCCCGCCGGCGAGGGTCGCGTTCGACTGCGCGCGGTCGGTCGACCGTCGGGCCGCGCTCAGGAGGATGGAGATCGAGAGCGGGTACTGCGCACCGTAGCCGATCCCGGCGATCACGAGGCCGGTGAGGGCGACCGGCGTCTCGGTGGCGGTCCACAGGACCGCCCAGCCGACGACGGCGACCAGGAACGACGCGGCAAGCAGGCGGGCGGGTTCGATGCGCAGGGACAGCGGCCCGACGACGAAGCGGATCACCGTCATGCCCGCGACCAGACCGGCGGTGGCGGCGGTCGCGATGCCTGCTCCGGCACCGGTCTGCTGGCGGATGAGGTCGGTCGACCAGAACGTCGTCGCGTTCTCGAGCGCGATCGCCGCGACGATCGCGACGAGGAACCAGCGGGTCGCCACGGCGGACTCCCGGTCGGCGGCGTCCAGCGCGATCGCGTCGACGGGGACGGTCTCTGCCGGGCCGACGAGCCCGGCATCGGGAGCGGCGACGGCGTGGTCGCCCGCGTCGGTCGGCAGTCGCAGCGCGAGCAGTGCCGCACCGATCGCCAGCACCGCTGTGGCGGCGACCGCCGGGCGCCACCCCCAGCCGGCCGCGACGCAGGCCCCCACGGCGAGCGGCCCCAGCAGCCCGAACCCGGAGCCGACCCCGTTGGCCTCCGTCACGGCGGCCGAGCTCGTGCGACCGTGCCGCAGCGACAGCCCGGCCTGGGCTGCGCTCACGGCGACGTTCCCACCGGCCGCAAGGATGAACACGCCAGACAGCGTCCACGCCAGGGTCGGGCCCATGACGAGCACGATCGTCCCGACCGCGATCAGGACACCCGCGCCGACCAAGGTCGCGCGGCGACCGTAGCGGTCCACGAGCCGCGGGGTGAGCCGGGCGACGAGGATCGCACCAGCCGCGAACGCCGTGCCGTGCAACCCGCCCTGGGCCTTCGTCACGCCGAGCTCGTCGGCGAGGAGCGGGACGCTCGGGCTGAAGCTGTAGAGCAGCCATCCCCACACGACGAAG
>JAYTSH010000322.1:0-3496 GCA_043745755.1 Cellulomonas sp.
CGGCAGGCCGAGCAGCTGCTGGTCGACGGCGCGGCGGACGCGGTGCTCGTCGCGCGCGCGGCCCTGCGCGACCCGCACTGGGCCCTGCGCGCGGCGCACGAGCTCGCCGTCGAGGACGACCGGGCCGGGTGGCAGCCCCAGTACCTGCGGGGTACGTGGCGGTAGCTACCCGGCTCGTGCTGCCTCAGCGACCGCGGCGGCCACGACCGATGTGACGTCGGGGTGGAACACGCTCGGCACGATGTAGGTCGGGTTGAGCTCGGCGTCCGTCACGACCGACGCCAGTGCGCGCGCCGCCGCGAGCAGCAGGGCCTCGGTGACCTTGTGCGACTGCGAGTCGAGCAGCCCGCGGAACACGCCGGGGAACGCGAGGACGTTGTTGATCTGGTTCGCGAAGTCGCTGCGGCCCGTCCCCACGACGGCTGCGTGCACCGCCGCCTCGTCCGGGTCGACCTCGGGCCGAGGGTTGGCGAGCGCGAAGACGATCGAGTCCGCAGCCATCGTCGCCACGTCGTCGCCGGTCAGGATGTCCGGCGCGCTCACCCCGATGAACACGTCGGCCCCCGCGAGCGCGGCGCGCAGCGTCCCCGTGACCCCGTGCGGGTTGGTGTGCTCGGCGGTCCACACGAGGGAGGGCGCCAGCCCGGGGCGGCCGGAGTGGACGACGCCGTCGATGTCCGCGACCACGATGTCGCGTGCGCCCGCGGCGATCAGCAGCTTGAGGACGGCCGTGCCCGCGGCCCCCGCGCCGGACAGCACGATCCGCACCGCGCCGATCTCCTTGCCGACCACCTTGAGCGCGTTCGTGAGCGCCGCGACCACGACGATCGCGGTCCCGTGCTGGTCGTCGTGGAAGACCGGGATGTCGAGCCGCTCGCGCAGGCGCCGCTCGATCTCGAAGCAGCGCGGCGCGGAGATGTCCTCGAGGTTGATCCCCGCGAACACGGGCGCGATGGCGCACACCGTCTCGACGATCTGGTCGACGTCGGTCGTGTCGAGCGCGATGGGGAACGCGTCGATGCCGGCGAACCGCTTGAAGAGGACCGCCTTGCCCTCCATGACCGGCAGGGCCGCGAGCGGTCCGAGGTCGCCGAGCCCGAGCACCGCGGTGCCGTCGGTCACGACCGCGATCGTGTTCCGCTTGATCGTCAGGCGGCGCGCATCCTCCGGGTGCGCCGCGATCGCCAGGCAGACGCGCGCGACGCCGGGCGTGTACGCCATCGACAGGTCGTCGCGGTTGCGCAGCGGCACCTTCGACTCGATCGAGAGCTTCCCGCCGAGGTGCATGAGGAACGTGCGGTCGCTCACGCGGTCGACGACGACGCCAGGCAGGATGCGGAGCGCATCGACGATCTGCGCGGCGTGCTCCTCGCCGCGTGTCGCGCAGGTCACGTCGACCGTCATGTGCTCGTGGCCTGACGCCGTGACGTCGAGCGCGGTGACGATCCCGCCCTCACGCTCGATCGCGGTCGTGAGCTCGGAGACCGCCGTCGGGCGGGCGAGCACCTCGAGGCGGGCGGTGATGGACGACGAGACGCTCGGCGCTGAGACCATGCGGACATTCTGCCGGTTCACGCGAGCCCGCGCCGAGCTCCGCGGGTGCTGTCCGGGCCCGAGACAGCTCCTTTCGTCACCCTCTGTCGCACCGAGGACCTCGAGGGCCACCGCAGGATGTTCCTCGAGCCCGGCGGGTCCGGCGACGCACCGTAGGGTGACCGGGTGCTCGAGCCGGCAGCTCCCAGGTCCGTCGAGGGCGACGACCCGCTCGCCGGTGTCGTCGCCCTGCCCGGCGTGGCCGACGCGGTCGACGCGGCACGGCGGGCCTGCGAGGAGCTGCGCTGGCACGAGGCCTACCGGCGGCGCTGGCGCGAGGTCCGGGCGGAGGCCGGGATCCGATCCGCGCGTGCGAGCGCGGCGCTCGACGGTGCGCGCGTGCCGGTCGACGTCGTGCGCGCGCTGGCTCTGGGCGCGGGCGCGGGCGCGGCCGGGAGGACCGGTGCGGGCGTGGTCGGTGCGGGCCGAGCCGGGCCCGACATGGACGTCGCCATCGGCGCGTTGCGGGCCGCGGTCGAGATCGAGCGGCACATGCCGGACCTCGGCGCACGCGGCACCCCGGGGCTACCACCGCTCGGGCAGCTCGTGGCGCGCGTGCACGCCGCCGCCGGGCGTGGCTGGCTGCCCGACGACGCGCTCGGCCGGCTGCGCACCGACGCCGCACCCCAGGACCTGTACGGCCTCGGTCCCGCGCCCGACGGAGCCGACCTCGCGGGGCGGCTCGACCTGCTGGCCCGGGTGCTCGGCCGTACGCATGCGCCAGCCCCCGTGGTGGCCGCGGTCGTGCACGGCGAGCTGTTGACGCTGCGACCGTTCGCCGCGGGCAACGGCGTCGTCGCCCGGGGGCTCGCCCGGCTCGTGCTGACCGCACGCGGGCTCGACCCCACGGGGTCCGTCGTGCCGGAGGCGGCCTGGGCCGAGGCGCCGAACGCCTACCTGGGTGCCGCTGCGGGGTTCGCGACAGGGACCCCGGAGGGTGTCGGCGCGTGGGTGCGGGCGTGCGCGGAGGCTGTTGTCGTGGGCGCCGATGCCGCGCGAGACGTCGCCGACGCGGTGGTCGCGGGGCGCCTGACGCGCTGAGCCGGCGCGCGCGACGGTCGCTCGTCGGTGTCGGGGTGGTCCGGACCGAGCAACGGCGCCCTTGCGGGGCGCCATTGTCGAACCAATGACTCGAGGGGTATCAAGCGTGCAACTCAGCTGTCGCGACGGGTCGAGCCCGGTCGACAAGTCCTATGCGTGGACTTCTCGCGCGTGGGTCCTCTCGGGTCATTCAGTTGTGGGTCTGTGTTACGCCTGATTCGCGAAGATGGGAAGGGCTCCCGACATCCGTGCAGTTGAACCAGCTGCACCGACCGAATCGCGGGACGGTCGTCCGGATGGCGGGACAGATCGCTGTCGCCGCGCCAGGCGCCACGCGAGCACCGCGACCGCGACGACGAGCACGCCGGTCGCGACGACGACGACCGGAGTCGAGGGACGAAGGAACGCCCGGAGCAGGACCGGCCGGTCGAACGTGAGCACCCCCCAGCTCTCCTCGCCGGCCATGCGGCGCAGCCCGCGGTCGGGGTTGACGGCGAACGCGTGCCCGACGACTGCCAGCATCGGGGCGTCGGTGATCGAGTCGGAGTACGCGTAGCTCGCGCCGAGGTCATAGCCCAGGCGGTCCGCGAGCTCCCGGATCGCGACCGCCTTGTTCTCCCCGTACGCGTAGAAGTCGATCTCGCCCGTGTAGCGCCCGTCGACGACCTGCATGTGCGACGCGATGACGTGGTCGGCGCGCAGCAGGGCGGCGATGGGGCGCACGACATCGCTGCCCGAGGCGGAGACGATCACGACGTCGCGGCCCGCTGCGTGGTGCTCCTCGATGAGTGCGACCGCCTCCGCGTAGACAGCGGCGTCGATCGACTCGTGCAGCGTCCGTTCGACGATCTCCGCGACCTGC
>JAYTSH010000323.1:0-3255 GCA_043745755.1 Cellulomonas sp.
CGATCGCCGTGCGACCGGCCCAGAGGCTCTCGCCGACCGGGTCGTGACGGCCGGATCGAGGATCCGGGACCGACGGGCGAGTCCTCCCTCCAGGACCCGCTTCGCATCGCGCCACCTCGTGGCGTCGCGCCGTCGGGCGCCGCCTGCGGCGCACCCCGCACCCCGTGCCCGGACCCCGCGACGTCTGGAACCACGTGAACCGTACGACCCGTACCGCCGGCCCTGCCGCGCGTGCCACCGCCCCTCTGTCCACCCTGCGCGCTCGCCTCACTCCCCGCCCGGCCCGCGACGCCGGCAGCGGCCGCGTCCGACTGCTCGCCGGCCTCGCCGCGATCACCGTCCTCGCGACCGGCACCGCCGTCTACGCCCAGGCGAACAAGACCGTCACGCTCGACGTCGACGGCGTCGCCTCCACCGTCACGACCTACTCGGGGAGTGTCGACGGGCTCCTCGCCCAGAACGGCGTCACCGTCGGCGAACGCGACACGGTCGCCCCCGCCGGACCGCTCCGCGAAGGCGCCGCGATCGTCGTGCGCCACGCTCACGAGGTGACCGTCATGACCGACGGGGTCCAGAAGACCGTCTGGACCACGGCCCTGACAGCGGCCGAGGCGCTCGACACGCTGAGCGCCCGCGGCGCGGACGTCCAGCTCGTGGCCTCGCGGTCGACCGAGCGGCGCAGCCCGTTCCTCGCGCTCGAGCTCACGATCGACGGGCCCGCGCACGTCCAGGTCGACGGGACGACACGGACCGCGGCCGACGGGTCGACGACCGTCGCGCAGGTGCTCGACCAGCTCGGCATCACGCTCGGCGACCTCGACACGGTCGCTGTCAAGCCCGCGTCCGACGGTGTGCTCGTCGTCGTCAGTCGCGTCGTGGTGCAGGACGTGACGACGACCGCCGAGATCCCCGCGGCGACCGTGCCGCAGGACGACCCGGCGCTCGTCGTCGGCAAGAAGCGCGTCACGACGAAGGGTGTCGCCGGGGTGCGTACGGTCGTCGAGACCGTTACGACCGTGGACGGCGTCGAGACCGCACGCGTGCCCGTGTCCGACGTGGTCAGCCAGGCCCCGGTCGACGAGGTCGTACATGTCGGCACCAAGCCCAAGCCCAAGCCTGTCGTGACGGCGCCGCCGGCGGTGTCGGTGGCGGCAGCCGCCGGGACTCCGGTCGCTGCGGGCGGCAGCGCGGACTCGCTGAACTGGGCCGCGCTCGCGCGGTGCGAGTCCGGCGGCAACCCGACCATCGTCTCGAGCAACGGGCTGTACCACGGCCTGTACCAGTTCTCGGTCGGCACCTGGCAGGGTGTCGGGGGCGCCGGTCTCCCGTCCCAGGCCTCGGCCGAGGAGCAGACCTCCCGCGCGCAGATGCTCTACAACCGCTCGGGCGCGGGCCAGTGGCCCGTCTGCGGGAAGAACCTCTTCAGCTGAGGCGAGGTGGGTCCGGGGGGCCGTAGGCTCGGGCGCATGACCGAGAACCCCGGACCCCTGCTCGGGCCCGCGGAGATCCGGCAGCTCGCCGAGCGTGCGGGCCTTCGGCCCACCAAGACGCTCGGGCAGAACTTCGTGCTTGACGGCGGCACCGTACGCAAGATCGTCCGGCAGGCGCAGATCGAGCCGGGCGAGCGGGTCGTCGAGGTCGGGCCCGGCCTCGGGTCGCTGACCCTCGGTCTGCTCGAGGCCGGCGCGAGCGTCGTCGCTGTCGAGATCGACCCCGTGCTCGCACGGCTGCTGCCCTCGACAGTCGCCGCCCACCAGCCGGATGCGGCCGCCCGGCTCACGGTCGTGGGCGCCGACGCGCTCGACATCCGCGAGCTGCCGGGCCAGCCACCGACGGCGCTCGTGGCGAACCTGCCCTACAACGTGTCGGTCCCGGTCCTCCTGACGTTCCTCGAACGGTTCGCGACGCTCGAACGCGTCCTGGTCATGGTGCAGGCGGAGGTCGCCGACCGCCTCGCCGCGCCGCCGGGCGGCCGCGTCTACGGCGTGCCGTCGGCCAAGGTCGCGTGGTACGCGTCGGCGCGCCGCACGTCCACGATCGCCCGTTCGGTGTTCTGGCCCGTACCGAACGTCGACTCGGCTCTCGTCCGGCTCGACCGACGCGCACCGCCCGAGACCGTCGCGACGCGGGAGCAGGTCTTCGCGGTCGTCGACTCGGCGTTCGCGCAGCGGCGCAAGATGCTCCGCTCGGCGCTCGCGCAGCTCGCCGGCTCGCCCGACGCGGCCGTGCGCGCACTCGACGCGGCCGGCGTCGACCCGCAGTCGCGCGGGGAGCGCATCGACATCGACGGCTTCGCGCGCATCGCGACGGCGCTGGCCGCGCAAGCTCCCGCCGACACGTCGGCCGCAGCGGGAACGGTGGACCGGTGAGCGCGATCAGGCCCGAGGCCCGCTCGGAGCGTGAGGTCCGCGTGCGCGCGCCTGGGAAGATCAACCTCTCGCTGCGTGTCGGTCGTCGCGAGCCCGACGGGTACCACCCGCTGGCGACGGTGTTTCAGGCCGTCTCGGTCTACGAGGAGGTCGTGGCGAGCGCCGGCACCGGGCTGACCCTGACGGTCAGCGGTGCGCAGGCGGACCGCGTACCCACGGACGAGACGAACCTGGCGGTGCGTGCCGCGCGCGCGCTGGCCGAGCACGTCGGTCTCGACGCCGACGTGCACCTGCACATCCACAAGGAGGTCCCGGTCGCCGGCGGCATGGCGGGGGGGTCGGCCGACGCGGCCGCGACCCTCCTCGCGTGCGACACGCTCTGGCGCACCGGGCTGCCGCGCGAGATCCTGCACGGGCTCGCCGCAGCTCTCGGGTCGGACGTGCCGTTCGGTCTCCTCGGGCACACGGCGATCGGCACGGGCCGCGGCGACCAGCTGGCCCCTGCCCTCAGTCGCGGCGAGTACCACTGGGCGTTCGCGCTCCAGGCCGAGGGGCTGTCCACGCCGCGGGTGTACGCCGCGTTCGACGACCTGCATCCCACGGTGCGTGCGGTTCCGGGGACCGACGTCGCGCTGCTGCAGGCCCTGCGAGCGGGCGACCCGCACGCTGTCGGCCTCGCGCTGCACAACGACCTCCAGGAGGCCGCGCTCGGGCTCGCACCCGGGCTCGCGGACGCGATCGCCGTGGCGCACGACGCGGGCGCGCTCGGAGCGATCGTCTCCGGGTCAGGTCCGACCGTCGCCGCGCTCGCGCGCAGCCGACAGCACGCGCTGCTCCTCGCCGCGGCCTTCACCGCCGCCGGGGTGGCCGACTCGGTGCTCACCGC
>JAYTSH010000324.1:0-2477 GCA_043745755.1 Cellulomonas sp.
TGCTCGACAAGCTCCGCAAGACGAAGTCCAACGCGGAGTTCCTGCTCCAGGTGCAGAAGACCACGCCCGGAGCGAACAACCAGCACGACTGAGCACGGCTGGACCGGGCGGGTTGACCGGGAAGATTTCGGCGCCCCGCACGGTTCTGGCACAATGATCTGTCGGTCCGCGGTTCACGTGAGCGGTTCTCGCTCGCGACCCGGGGACAACCCATCGAGGAGAGTTTCTGTGAAGAAGGACATCCACCCGGCGTACGTGGTGACCCAGGTCACCTGCACGTGTGGGAACACGTTCACCACGCGGTCGACCCAGAAGTCGGGCGAGATCCGTGCCGACGTGTGCAGCGCCTGCCACCCGTTCTACACCGGCAAGCAGAAGATCCTCGACACCGGTGGCCGTGTGGCCCGGTTCGAGGCGCGCTACGGCAAGAAGACCGCCGCCAGCTAGCGACCTCACAGCGCCGGTGCCCAGCGGACGGCTGCCCTCCATGGCAGCGTCCGCGGGGCGCCGGCGCTGTTCGCTTGTCTGCACGCTCGCCGCAGCACCCGGACCCTGGAGGTCTTCCGCATGAGCAACCCGTTCGCCGCGGCGGAGCCGTTGCTCGCCGAGCACGCCATGATCGAGAGCCTGCTGTCCGCCCCCGAGGTGCACGCGGATGCCGCGCGCGCCCGCAAGCTCGGACGGCGGTACGCCGAGCTGGGCCAGGTCGTTGCGGCCTATCGCGCCTGGCGAGCTGCCACCGACGACGTCGAGGACGCCACGGAGCTGGCCCAGACGGACACGGCGTTCGCCGCGGAGCTGCCCAGCCTCCGTGGCGCCGCCGACGCGGCGGCCGAGCGGTTGCGGCGTGTCCTGGTCCCGCGCGACCCCGACGACGGGCGCGACGTGATCCTCGAGATCAAGGCGGGGGAGGGCGGCGAGGAGTCGGCGCTGTTTGCCGGCAACCTGCTGCGCATGTACCTGCGTTATGCGGAGCGGCGGGGATGGATCACGGAGATCATCGAGTCGACCGAGTCCGACCTCGGCGGGTACAAAGACGTGCACGTCGCCGTGAAGTCACGCGGCGCACTCGCCGATCCCGGGCAGGGCGTCTGGGCGAGCCTGAAGTACGAGGGCGGGGTCCACCGGGTGCAGCGAGTGCCCGTCACGGAGTCGCAGGGGCGAATCCACACGTCGGCCGCCGGCGTGCTCGTCCTGCCGGAGCCCGAGGACGACGCCGAGGTCGCCATCGACCAGAACGACCTGCGGATCGACGTGTACCGGTCGTCGGGACCCGGCGGGCAGTCGGTCAACACGACCGACTCGGCCGTCCGCATCACGCACCTGCCGACCGGCATCACGGTGTCGATGCAGAACGAGAAGTCCCAGCTTCAGAACCGCGAGCAGGCGATGCGCGTGCTGCGCGCGAGGCTGCTCGCCGCCAAGCAGGAGGAGGCAGCCGCGGCGGCGAGCGAGGCGCGCCGCTCGCAGGTGCGCACGGTCGACAGGTCCGAGCGGATCCGCACATACAACTATCCCGAGAACCGCATCGCAGACCACCGCACGGGCTACAAGGCATACAACCTCGACGCCGTCCTCGACGGCGACCTCGACCCCGTCGTGCGGTCGGCGATCGACGCCGACGAGGCCGCCCAGCTGGCCGCCGCAGGCTCATGACCGGCCGGCCACTGGCCGAGGCGCTGCGCGCGGCCGAGCTGCTGCTCGCAGGCGCGGGCGTCCCGAGCCCCCGGGTCGACGCCGAGCTGCTCGCCGCGCACCTCATGGGCATCGAGGCGGGGACGACGGTCAGCCGCGGGCAGGTCCAGGCGGCGGCAGTCCTCGGCCGTCCCGCTCCCGACGGTCTCGTCGACCTCGTGGTCCGACGCGCGGCGCGCGAACCGCTCCAGCACCTGACGGGACGTGCACCGTTCCGGGGTCTCGAGCTCGCGGTCGGTCCGGGTGTGTTCGTGCCGCGCCCGGAGACCGAGCAGGTCGCCGAGGTGGCGATCACTGAGGCGCGCGCGGTCGCAGCGCGGGCAGGGTCGGTGCTCGTGGCCGACCTGTGCACGGGCTCGGGCGCCATCGCCCTCGCGGTCGCGCACGAGGTATCCGCTGCCGTTGTCCACGCCGTGGAGCTGGACTGGACCGCCTACGAGTGGGCAGCGCGCAACGTCGCCAGGTCGGGGCTCGAGGTGCGCCTCGTGCGCGGGGACGCGCGCACGGCGCTCGTCGCCCTTGACGGGACGCTCGACATCGTGGTGTCGAACCCGCCGTACGTGCCAGCCGGCGCGGTCCCCGTCGACCCAGAGGTCGCACAGCACGACCCGGCCGTCGCGCTGTACGGCCTGGGCCATGACGGGCTCGAGGTGCCGCGAGGCATCGCCGCCGCGGCAGTCCGACTGCTGCGACCGGGCGGGCTGTTCGTCATGGAGCACGCCGAGGTCCAGGCCGACGCCGCGCGCGACCTCGTGCGCTCGACCGGGGCGTTCGACGACATC
>JAYTSH010000325.1:0-1764 GCA_043745755.1 Cellulomonas sp.
GAATGTGGAGCGCACCTCGCGGACGACCCCGACCATTCGCATGAGATCCTTGACCCTCGGTGGGCGGCCCTCGGTGGCCTGCAGAGCACGTACGACGAGACGAAAGAGAGCTAGCCGTGGCTGTTCCGAAGCGCAAGATGTCGCGCAGCAACACCCGTGCGCGTCGGTCGCAGTGGAAGACCACTGCCACTGCGCTCACCACCTGCCCGCAGTGCAAGGCCAACAAGCAGCCGCACATGGCGTGCCCGACGTGCGGCGTGTACAACAACCGCCAGTACGCCGAGGCTGTACGCACCGAGCACGAGGTCGGCTGACGCTCAGCGCAGCAGCGCTCGTGATCGTCGCTCTGTGTCCGATCGCCTCCGTGGTGAGCGGGGCATGAGCATCGCGTCCGCTCAACTTGTCGAGAAGCTCGGGATTCAGCTGGATCCCGAGCTCCTCGTGCTGGCGCTCACGCACCGTTCCTTCGCACACGAGGCCGGTGGAATCCCGACGAACGAGCGGCTCGAGTTCCTCGGGGACACGGTGCTCGGGCTGGCCGTGACCGAGGCGCTCTATCGTCAGCACCCGGAGCTGCCCGAGGGCGATCTCGCCAAGATGCGCGCCGCGACGGTCTCGCAGCGTGCGCTCGCCGCAGTGGCACGCGACCTCGACCTGGGCTCCTATGTGCTGCTCGGCAAGGGCGAGCTGTCGACCGGCGGCCCGGACAAGGACTCGATCCTGTCCGACACGCTCGAGGCGCTCTTCGGCGCGGTCTATCTGGCCCGTGGTCTCGAGCCCGCCCGCGAGCTCGTGATGGCGCTCGTCGGTCCGACTCTCCTGGCCGCTGCGGATCTCGGCGCGGGCCTTGATTGGAAGACGAGCCTCCAGGAGCTCTCGGCCGAGCTCGGGCTCGGGTCGCCGAGCTACGAGGTCGACGGTGTCGGGCCCGACCACGCCCGCACCTTTACGGCCCGCGCGGTCGTTGGCGACGAGGTGCGAGGCAGCGGTACCGGCGCAGCCAAGAAGCTCGCCGAGCAGCAGGCTGCAGCGGACGCCTACCGCGCCCTCGACGCGCTCCGACCGTCCTGAGCCCCACCAGTCCGAGCGATCGCGCGAGCGTGCCGCGCCGTGCCTGAGCTGCCCGAGGTCGAGACCGTCCGCGACGGGCTCGCGCGCCACGTCCTGGGCCGCATGGTCACCGCCGTCGATGTCCGCCGCGACTACAGCGTGCGACGCCACGAGGGTGGCCCGCTCGACTTCGCCAGCCGCCTGACCGGGCGGCGCTTGGCGGCAGCGGTCCGCCGCGGCAAGTTCCTGTGGTTGCCGCTCGACCCGGTCGCGGGGTCGGTGCCGGACGACGCGCTCATGGCGCACCTCGGCATGAGCGGTCAGCTGCTCGTGCGCACGACCCCGGACGAGGTGGCGAACGGCGGCTCCCACCCACACCTGCGTGTGCGTCTGGAGCTCACGGCCGGGGCCGCGCTGGACTTCGTGGACCAGCGCACCTTCGGCCACCTGTCGGTCACGGACCTCGAGCCGACGCCCGACGGTGCGCCGGGCGGCGCCGGATCACCGCTCGCGGCCGTCCCTGGGCCGGCTGCCCACATCGCCCGCGACCTGCTCGACCCCGCGCTCGACCGTCCAGCGCTTGTTGAAGCGGTTCGATCCCGCCGGACGGGTCTCAAGCGAGCCCTGCTCGACCAGACCCTCGTGTCGGGGATCGGCAACATCTACGCCGACGAGGCGCTGTGGCGCGCGCGCCTGCACTATGCGCGCCCGACG
>JAYTSH010000326.1:0-15401 GCA_043745755.1 Cellulomonas sp.
GCTCGTCCGGGTGCTGCGCTCGAGACCGACCACCGTCGCGCCGACCCCACCCCGGGATGCCGGGTGCGCCATCGCCTGGGCGCGAGCTGCGACGACGGGCGCGCGCAGGAGCGACGCGGCCGCGACGGCGGTGTCGTCGATGACGCGGTTCACGATCATCTCTCCGACGTCGAGGTCCACCTCGACCGGGTCGGCCGCGAGCTGGGCGAGCGACCACGCGAGCTGCTCGGACCGGGGTAGCCGTTCGGCGCTCGGATGGACTTGAACGGTGCGGCGGACGCTCATGCTGCAGCCTCTGGTCGCCGGAGCGGTGGGACTGGTTCCGTCGCGCGCATCTCGACCTCCTCGTCCCGGTCAGGCTATGCGCCCGCGGCGGTTCGCACGCGGACCTCACGTTCGACGCGGCCCCGGCGTCTGCACAATGTGACTGTGCACGAACCCTTCGAGCTCGTCGTCGCCCGCTATGGCAGGACGGTTCTGCGCGTGTGCCGGGCCGTCCTCGGGCCCGTCGACGCCGACGACGCGTGGTCGGCGACGTTCCTGTCAGCGCTCATCGCCTACCCGCAGCTGGCACCGGACTCGAATGTCGAGGCGTGGCTCGTGACGATCGCGCACCGCAAGGCGATCGACCACGCGCGAGCGACGTCGCGTCGCGCGGTCCCGGTCGGCGTCCTGCCCGAGCGCGGGGCGTCGCACGGCGCCGATGCGCGTGACCTCGACCTGTGGTCCGCGTTGGCCATGCTGCCGACCAAGCAGCGGCAGGCGGTCGCTTACCACCACCTCGGTGGCCTGCCCTATGCCGAGGTGGCCGACCTGCTCGGCGGGACCGCCGTCGCGGCTCGCCGGGCCGGTGCTGACGGCATCGCGACCCTCCGACGCACGTACGGCGCCACCGCATCCGCCTCGACCTCTCGGAGAGAGCCATGATGAGCACCGACCTCGACCCCGAGGTGCGCGACTTGCTCGCGACCGCAGCGGGCCCCGCCGATCTGGACCTCGCCCGGCTGCATACGCGGCTCGCGGCGGCCGCCGAGGAAGGGGGAGTCCTGGACGTCGCCTACCGCACGCTCGACACGCCTGTGGGCAGGCTGCTGCTCGCCGCCACCGAGCGGGGGCTCCTGCGGGTCGCGTTCGCCGCCGAGGGCCACGACGCGGTGCTGGCGTCGATCGCGGCACGCATCAGCCCGCGGATCCTGCACGCTCCGGCACGTCTCGACGAGGCGGCGCGCCAGCTCGGCGAGTACTTCGAGGGGCGGCGGCACGCGTTCGACGTGCCTCTCGACCTGAGCCTGTCGACCGGGTTCCGCCGGACCGTCCTCGGCCAGCTGCGCGAGATCGAGTACGGGCGCACGGCGAGCTATGCCGCGATCGCGGTGGCCGCGGGGAGCCCGCGGGCCGTCCGGGCGGTCGGCAGCGCCTGCGCGACGAACCCGTTGCCCGTCGTCGTGCCGTGCCACCGTGTCGTGCGCTCGGACGGGACGATCGGTCAGTACCTCGGCGGGACGGACGCCAAGCGCACACTGCTCCGTCTCGAGTCGGCCGCTTGAGCCGTGGTCAGGCCGCGTCGTCAGGCCGTGTCGGCAGGCCGGCTGCGGCCTGACTCGATGACGTCGGGCACCCCATCCGTGTCGGCGTCGAGCCCCTCGAGCTCCTCGATGCAGCGGTAGGTCCGGTTGCGAGAGCGCAGCAGCGCGGCGGCGAGTGTCGATGCGACGACCGACGCGGCAAGGACTGCCACCTTGACGTGCTCGTCGCGCGCGCTGGCAGTCCCGAATGCGAGGTCGCCGATGAGGAGCGACACAGTGAACCCGATCCCCCCGAGGGTCGCGATGCACAGGACGTCCAGCCACCCCAGGCTGGCGTCGAGATCGGCACGCGTGAACCGGGCGACCAGGTAGGTCGTCCCGAGGATGCCGACGGCCTTGCCGACGACGAGCCCCGCGACGATGCCCAGCGCGACGGGATCGGTGAGCGACCGGGCCAGACCGGACGTGCCGCCGACGGAGACGCCGGCGGCGAAGAACGCGAACACCGGGACCGCGATCCCTGCAGACAGCGGCCGGAAGCGGTGCTCGAAGTGCTCAGCGAGGCCGGGACCGGTCCCCGGGCCGCCCGCCGCTTGGCTGCGCGCCACGGGGACGGCGAAGCCGAGCAGGACGCCTGCGACGGTGGCGTGCACGCCCGAGCTGTGCATGAGCGCCCAGGTGGTCACCGCGAGCGGCAGGAGCAGCCACCACGACCGGATCCGGCGCTGGACCGCGACCCAGAAGAGTGCGAGCATCGCGACCGCTCCGAGCAGCGCCACCACGGACACGTGCGACGTGTAGAAGACCGCGATGATCGTCACGGCGAGCAGGTCGTCGATGACGGCGAGGGTGAGCAGGAACGTCCGCAGGGCCGCGGGCAGGTGGGTGCCGACGACGGCCAGGACCGCCAGTGCGAATGCGATGTCGGTCGCGGTGGGGACGGCCCACCCCCGCAGCTCGCCGCTGCTCGAACCGAGGTTGACCACTACGTAGACGACGGCAGGCACGGCCATGCCGCCGACCGCGGCCAGGACGGGCAGCGCGGCGCGGCGCGGGTCGCGCAGGTCACCAGCGACGAACTCGCGCTTGAGCTCAAGCCCGACGACGAAGAAGAAGATCGCCAGCAGGCCGTCGGACGCCCATCCGCCCAGGGTCAGGTCGAGCCCGAGGATCGCCGGCCCGACCCGGACGTCACGCAGGGCCGTGTAGGAGTCCGACAACGGCGAGTTCGCCCAGACGAGCGCCACGACGGTCGCGACGAGCAGCAGAGCGCCGCCGACCGTCTCCTTGCGCAGGATCGCGGAGATCCGGGCCGTCTCCGACCACGACCCTCGGGCGAAGAGCACGGCACGGGGGGTGAGGCTGCGCATGAGGAGGCTCCTTCGGGGTCGACAAAATCATGCCGACCAGGCTTCCCGGCGCACCTGAAGCCATCGTAGCGAGGCGGCGAACCGCTCGTGACGGTCGGCATCGGGCACGGCTCGCGCGCCGCCGACGGCAACTCGGTGCATGTCGCGCGGCAACAGCAGGCGACCGCGATCTGAACGCGATCTGGCCGCGACGATCCGGCCGCGATCATCTGAACGCGAGGATCTGACCGCGCCAGGGGCCTGGCGGTGATGCGCTCAGTTGCGGGCGGGCGTGACGTCGCCGATGGACTCGGTTGCAACGACGTACTGGCGGGCCAGGCGCAGGGTCGACACGATGTCGCCCCCGCACCACGGTTCGAGGCAGAGCTCGCGGTCGTGGGCCGCGTAGGCCAGGAAGGCGTTCTTCTTGGCCTTGAGACCCGGGCCGGCGACGTTCGGCAGCCGTGTCCACATCGGGTAGCCGCCGTACGCGAGGAGCGTGTGCGCGGAGCTGTAGCCGTCATCCGCCTGCCGCACGAACAACGCCGTAGCGGTGTGGTCCGCATTGTCGCCGTGGCGGAACTCGATGGTCCAGTCCTGGGTGCGAACGGTCGTCGGGCGGAACCGGGTGATGAGGTCGGTGAGGGTGCTGGTCAGTGCGGCGCCCGTGTAGGTGTCTGAGCCGTCCACCGCATCGATCGTGGTGATGTCACCGTCCCAGAGCCGCCGCAGGCTCTGGTAGTCGTGGACGAGCATCCCGGTCCCGGTCCGGTTGCCGTCGGGCAGGCGCATGAAGACGACCGACACCTGGGGGGCATCCGTCAGGGTCATGAGCCGCACGGCGTGGTCGGGCACCCCGGCGTCGGACGAGCTCCAGCGGTCCGCGACCCCTGCCATCTGCGCGTACGCGGCCAGGCTGCCGGCCTCGCGGCTCCGCCAGTAGGTCTCGCCCTTGGCGGCGTCGCCCGCGGTGAGGAAGACCGTACGCACGCAGCGGCCCGCCAAGACGTCCACGGCGAGGTCCGGGCTCTGGAAGAGGAGGTCGTCGTCCTCGTGGGCCACGATCTGCATCGCGCCTGCCGTGCACGGGGTCGCGCGCGCCACGTGGACCGCCACGGGAGTGGCACCGAGCGGCAGAGACACCAAGGCCACCGAGATCAGCACTCCGCGGGTGAACCAAAGAGTGCCCAGGACGCCGAACGCACCGAGCGTCCGAGTGAGCCTCGCGCTGGTACGGCGGGCGGGGTGACGCCGCTTGATCACGCTCGTCCCTCGCGGTGTAGTCGACCGTACGGATGTCGGTGCTCGTGAGTCGCGATCCTACGCCGGTCGAGCGCGCTCACGATGCTGCCGAGCCGTCCCAGTTCTGCCGACATGCGCCGATAGACTCGTCGGATGGTCTGCAAGTCGACGCCTGGACGCGTGCTCGCGGCGTGAACGAGCCCACGCAGGACGACCTCCGCGCCCCGGGCGTGCAGATCGTCGACGCGCCGACGACCCGGGTGCACGACCCGAGCGACCTCGTCGGTCTGGTCCTTTCCGCCCTGGGTGTCGTGGCCGTGCTCGTGGCCGTCGTCTCTGCGCAGGGCACCACGGCCGGTGTCGCCCAGGACGTCCGAGGCTTCAACTGGCTGCTCCGGCGCGTGCTGGTGTTCCCGGTGGCGATTCTTGAGGGGCTCGTCACGCTCATCGCGCCGGCCGCGGTCCTCACCGAGCTCGCGGTCCGTCGACACGGTCGCCAGCTGCTCCAGGCGGGAGCGGCCGGCCTCGCGGCGCTCGCGGTGTGCGTCGCGACGACCGCCGCCCTGACCTCGTTCGGGTCCGAAGAGCTTGTTCGTGGCCTCTCGGTCTCGCGTGACGGCGGCTGGGTGCTGTCGGTCCCGGCGTCGGTGGCCGCCCTCGCGGGCGTGCTGACCGCGGCGGGCCCGCGTGTGCGTCGCCGGACAGTCCTGTGGTCGTGGAACCTGCTGTGGGTCTCGCTCGGCGTCGTCCTGGTCACCGGCCAGGTCTCGTTGTCCGGCGCGGCTGTGGCGCTGCTCCTCGGGCGGCTCGCTGGTCTGGGGGTGCGCTTCGTGTCGGGTGTACGGTCCGAACGTGCGTACGGGGCGGTGCTCGTCGCCGGGATCCGCCGCGCCGGCTTCGACCCCGCGCGGCTCGTGCGGGTTGACGACGCCGACGAGCACCGCATGTACGACCTGACGACAACCGCGGCGGACCACCTGCGCGTCGTCGTGCTGGACGGTGACCGTCAGGTCGTCGGCGCCCTGTCGAGGCTCTGGCGGTCGGTGCGTCTGCGCGGAATCGAGGGTCGCTCGCTGGTCTCGCTGCGTCAAGCGGTCGAACGCACAGCACTGCTCGCTTATGCGGCGCGCACGGCCGGGGTGCGCACCCCGCAGCCGCTCGGCATCGCCGAGGCCCAGGACTCGATGCTCGTGATCGAGGCGTTGACGGGCGCGGCGGTGCCGCTGCGGCTCGTCGATGACGCGAGCCTCACGGATGAGCTGCTGCACGCCATCTGGGGCCAGCTACAGTCGGCTCACGACGCCGGGATCGCGCACCGCGCCCTGACCTCCGACACGGTCCTGGTGGAGGACCAGGCAGGGGCGCCGGTCGTGTGGCTCGTCGGCTGGGACTCGGGCGACGTCGCCTCGACCGAGCTGGCTCGCCGGATGGACCTCACGCAGCTGGTGGCTCTGCTGGCGGTGCGCGTCGGCGCGGCACGTGCCCTCGAGTCGGCCGCGGCCGTCCTGCCACGCCAGGACATCGGGGCGATCGGGCCGCTGCTCCAGAGCGTCGTCCTGCCGCAGCGCACGCGCGAGGAGATGCGCGCGCACTCCGGGCTGCTGGACCAGCTGCGGTCCGCTCTGGTCGAGCGGCTGCCCGGAGCCGACGTCGAGCCGGAGCAGGTGACCCGCTTCGGTGTGCGCACGGTCCTCACCGTGGTCCTTCCGGTGGTGGCGGTCGTCGTCATCCTCACCAGCATCAACGTCGACGAGATCGGCATTGCGCTCACGTCGAGCGACTGGCGCTGGAGCGCTGTCGCGTTCGGCCTGGGGCTCGCGACCTACGTGGGGGCCGGGCTGACGTTCGCCGCGTTCGCGCCGGTCCGGGTCAGCCTGCGGTCGGCGACGCTCGTGCACGCGGTGGGGGCGTTCGTCTCTCTGGCCGCGCCGGCCGGCGTGGGATCAGCCGCGCTGAACCTGCGGCTCCTCACGCGGCGTGGCGTCAGCGCGTCCCTCGCAGTCGCGACCGTCGCACTCGTCCAGGTCTCGCAGTTCGTCGTGACGATCGTGCTGCTGCTGGTCCTGTCGCTCGTCTCGGGTTCGCACGACACGACGCTGTTCGCCCCGGGGCCCGGAGCGCTCGTCGCGATAGGAATCGTCACTGTCGCCCTGGCAGCCGCGTTGCTGTTCCCGGGTGTGCGCCGGTGGGCCGTTCGGACGTCGATGCCCACGGTGCGCCAGACCTGGCCGCGACTCGTCGACGTGCTGGGACACCCCGGCAGGGTTGCGCTCGCGATCCTCGGCAACGTGATGCTGACCATGGGATACGTGCTCGCGTTCGACGCCTCGCTCGCCGCGTTCGGCCAGCACCGGGGCATCGTCGAGGTCGCCGTGATCTACCTCGTCGGCAACGCGGCAGGTGCGGCCATCCCCACCCCCGGCGGGATCGGCACGATCGAGGTGACCCTCATCGGCGGGCTCACGGCCGCTGGCGTCAATCCCGGGGTGGCTGCCTCGGCGGTCGTGCTCTTCCGCCTGCTGACCTTCTGGCTCCCGATCCCGCTCGGCTGGGTGGCGATGCGCTACATGCGACGCACCGGCGAGCTGTAGACCGGCCCTCGAGACCGCTGTCGGCTGCGCTAGGTCCCGCCACCGCCCTCACCCGTCGGCGGCCGCACGCAACGCGGCGATGTCGAGCTTGCTCATCCCGAGCATCGCCCGCATGGCCCGGCCGGCCCGCGCGGGGTCGGGATCGGACAGCAGCTCGCCGAGGACCGGCGGGACGACCTGCCACGAGAACCCGTAGCGGTCCTTGAGCCACCCGCACCGGCCCGGTTCGCCGCCGTCCGTGAGCTTGGCCCACAGGGTGTCGATCTCCAGTTGCGTCTCGGCCTTCACAGACAAGGACACCGCCTCGGTGAACGGGAAGCCGGGACCACCGTTGAGCGCCTGCAGCTCGAGCCCGTCGAGGACGAACGTCACCAGCATCGCGGTTCCGGCCCGCGGTGCCCCCTCGCCGTAGCGGGTGACGTCAAGGATCGACGACCTCGGAAAGACCGAGGTGTAGAACTGGGCGGCCTCTTCGGCCTGGTCGTCGAACCACAGGAACGGGCTGATCGTCTGCATCGTCGGCCTCCGGTCGGGTGTGACACGGCTCACGACGGGTCAGTCGCGATCCGCAGTCCACCGTAGCGAGGCGACTCAGATCCCGTCGAGCATCGCCGGGGCGGCGTGTAGCCGGCGCGCAGCGTGCACCGGATCAGTCGCAGACTGAGGTGATCACCATGCGCTCCACGGCCACGGCCACGGCCACGGCCACGACTATGGTCGATCGAGCGCGTTTGCGCACTGCAGTGCGATCACGCGGGGCCGTCGAGCGCGGCGAGCACCGCGGCGCGGGCATCGCCGTGCGCGTCCAAGAACGTGCGGATGCCCATCGTGCTCAGCATGCGGGCCATCGGCGGTCCCAGATGGCCGGTGGCCACCGTCTCGACGTGGTTGTCGACGAGGAAGCGGGCGATGCGCGCATGGTGGGAGCCCTCGGTTCCCTCGTCGTGGGCGGTGTCCCAACCGACCTCGACCTCGCGCCAGTCGGTGATGGTGCCATCGGACACGGTGGCGAGCGCGACGCGGTGCGCACGGCCCCAGCCCCCTCCGGCGCGGCCGTCGTCGGAGATGGTGATGCAGACGATCATGAAGGTTCCTTCCGTGGCGCGGCGGTGCGTCACGCCTGGGGTGGACTGTACGTCCGCCGGGCGGTCGACGCCGCGACCGTCGGGTGCGCGTGGCGCGGCAGGCACGCCCCTGGCGACCTTTGCCGCCGCCGTCGCGAGAGGATGGTGCCGTGCGACGCCCGCCGGTGTGGCACGGTCTGCTCGTCCGCCACCACCGTCAGGGAGCCCCCGCCCGTGCGCAGCATCGTCCGGATCCTGTTCGTCGCGCGCGAGCTGTGGCCCTACTACGCAGCGATCGTGGTGTGCTCGCTGGCGGTGGCGGTCACCGGGCTGCTGACACCGTTCATCGTCAAGTCGGCGACCGACTACGCCGTCGCGGCGCATGCCGGGCAGGTCTCGGGGATCTCGACGGTGCTCTGGCTGGCCGCCGCACTGCTCGCCGCCGACCTGGCCAACACGGTGCTGACCAACATCGGCGGCTACCTGGGCGACACCATGGCGTCGAGGCTCCGAGCGCGGCTGTCCGGCACGTATTTCGCCAAGCTCTTGTCGTTGCCGCAGCGGTACTTCGACAACGAGCTCACGGGGACCGTGATCAACCGGCTCTCGCGCTCCATCACGGAGACCACGGGCTTCCTCAACATGTTCGCCAACTCGTTCTTCCAGATGGTCCTGACCGTGGTTGCCGTGCTGGCGATCACCGCGTTCTACTCATGGCCCCTAGCGCTGCTGCTCGCAGTGATCTACCCGGTCTTCGCCTGGCTCACGACGATCACGAGCGCGCGGTGGCAGGTGCTCGAGGGGGAGAAGAACCGCACGTT
This sequence comes from Cellulomonas sp., assembly GCA_043745755.1. Taxonomy (GTDB): domain Bacteria; phylum Actinomycetota; class Actinomycetes; order Actinomycetales; family Cellulomonadaceae; genus Cellulomonas_A. Next base: position 8,594 of record JAYTSH010000326.1, read on the forward strand.
CGACGTGGCGGGTGGCCGGTTCGCGGAGGTCGTCGGCCAGATCCGCGTGGTCAAGAGCTTCGTCCAGGAGCGGCGCGAGCTGACCAGCTTCAACGACCACTACGACCGGACGATCCAGACGACGCGGCGGCAGTCGCGGTACTGGCACACGATGGACGTCTCTCGACGGGGCGCCCTGAACCTCATCTTCTTCGGGGTGTTCGCGATCATCTTCGTCCAGACCGTCCGGGGAGCCTTCACGATCGGGGCGATGGTTCTTCTGATCCAGCTCGTGAACATGGCCCGCCAGCCGGTGTTCTCCATGAGCTTCCTCGTCGACTCCTCGCAGCGAGCCGTCGCGGGGAGCCGCGACTACTTCGCGGTCATGGAGGAGCTCGCGGAGGCCGAGGTTCTGCCCATGGTCCAGGCGCACCCGGTGGCGCACGGTCAGGAGCCGGCCGCGATCGAGTTCGACCACGTCGACTTCGGCTACCAGGGCGGCGAGGTCGTGCTGCGCGGCGTGAGCTTCGCGATCCGCCGCGGCGAGCACGTCGCGTTCGTCGGCGAGAGCGGTGGCGGCAAGACGACGCTGGTCAGCCTCCTGCTGCGGCTGTACACGCCGACGGCCGGCACGATCCGGATCGGGGGGACCGATGTCCGGTCGCTCGCCCTGCAGGACCTGCGGGCGGACATCGGCGTCGTCTTCCAGGACCCGTCGCTGTTCTCCGGGACCATCCGGGAGAACATCGCCTACGCGCGCCCGGCCGCCGGGGACGACGACGTCGTCGCTGCCTCGCGGTCAGCCAACGCGCACGAGTTCATCTCGCGGTTCGCGAAGGGCTACGACTCCCAGATCGGCGAGAGGGGCATCAAGCTCTCAGGTGGGCAGAAGCAGAGGATCGCCGTGGGCCGCGCGATCCTCAAGGATGCGCCCATCCTCATCCTCGACGAGGCGACGAGCTCGTTGGACTCCAAGTCGGAACGGCTGGTCCAGGAGGGCCTCGACCACCTGATGGCAGGCAGGACGACGCTGATCATCGCCCACCGGCTCTCGACGATCTCGTCCGTCGACCGCATCATCACCCTCAAGGACGGCCAGGTCGACGAGATCGGGACCCCTGCCGAGCTGGCCGCGACGGGCGGTATCTACGCCGAGCTGCTGGCGCTCCAGGCCTCGGCCTCCAAGAAGGATCGCAGGCGCCTCCAGGAGTTCGACATCCGCGCGTAGGCGGACGCCGGACAGGCCGCGAGTTCAGGTGCCGGAGGCCTTGACATAGTCCCAACGTCTCGGGTGCCATCGTGCCGTGCGAAGCATGATCTGGCTGGCAACGGCGCTGCTTTTCGAGCACGAGGACGAAACGTCATGACGATGTGGGCAGATCAGTCCGTGACGGAGAGCTCCGCCGAGCGCGTCTCGGGGCCGGTGGCCGACGACGGTGCGAGCCCCGTGTGGGATGCCCGCACGAAGGCGCTGCGGTACGTCGACGTCAGCCGCGGCGACATCCTGACGTTCCGCACCCAGACGGGCCTCGCCGAGCGTCAGCACGTCCGCGGAGGCGCCGTAGCGCTGCGTGCGCGGCGCGGCGGCTGGGCGCTCGTGACGCAGCACAACGTCGCGGCGCTCGACGCCGGGCTGCGACCCGAGGGTCTGTCGGTGCCGCTCGAAGAGGGCTGGGGTCCGGTCACCGACGCGCAGTGGGGCCTGGACGGCCTCCTGCACGTCGCCACGTCGACGTCGGGCTCCGTGAGAGGGGCCGTGGGCCGCCACCGGTCGGACGGCGGCTGGGAGACTCTGGCCGAGGGCCTGGCCGACCCGCATGGGCTGTCGTTCGACCCGGTGTGAGCGCGGCTGTACGTGACGGACGCTCCCGGGTCGGTGCTGGTGGCGGACCTCGACGACTCGGGCCGGTGCGGCGAGCTGGGTCCGTGGGTGACCGTATCGGCGCACGGGACGCCGAGGGGCACAGCGATCGACTCCGACGGCGGCGTGTGGGTCGCCGTGCACGGCGGGTCCGTGGTGCTCCGGTACACCGTCGACGGCGCGCTGGACCCGCTCGTCCATGTCGCCGAGAGCCAGGTCACCGGGTGCGCGTTCGGGGGGCTCGACCTGAGCGACCTCTACATCACGACCTCGCCCGTCGACCCGGGGCGTGCCGGACATCCCGTGGGCTTGCTGTTCCGTGCTCGGCCGGGCGTGGTCGGTGCGGAGGTCACCGGCCCGCTGCCGGTGCTCTGAGTCGCGCCACCTGCCGGGGCCCAGAGCGCATGGAGATGGTGCACCGGTCCGTGTCCGTGACCGACGTCGAGGCTGTCGGCAGCGAGGAGCGCGCCGGTCAGGTAGTCCTTGGCGGCGCGGGCCGTGCTGACCCAGTCCGGGTGCTGCGGACGGAGCGCCGCAAGGGCCGCGGAGAGGGTGCAGCCGGTGCCGTGGGTGTTGCGCGTCCGCACCCGGGCTGAGCTCAGCCGGGTCGTCGTCCCGTCGGCGTGCAGCAGGTCCACGCTGTCAGGGCCGCGGAGGTGACCGCCCTTGAGGAGCACTTCGGGACCGAGCCGCCGGAGTCGATCGAGCTGGCCGAGCATGTCGTCCTCGTCGGCCGCCTCGTCCTCTCCGAGCAGGATGGCGGCCTCGGGGATGTTCGGCGTGACGAGATCGACCAGCGGCAGCAGTCGGTCGCGCAGCGCGCGGGCCGCGTCAGCGGTGAGCAGGCGGTCGCCGCTGGTGGCGACCATGACGGGATCCAGCACGACGACGGCGGGCCGGCGCCGTGCCAGGGCCGCGGCGACGGCCTCGACGACGTCGGCCGTGCCGAGCAGGCCGATCTTGACGACGTCGATGCGGACGTCGTCGAGCAGGTTCTCGAGCTGGGCCGTGACGAAGCTTGCGGGGACCTCGTGGATCGCGGTCACGCCACAGGTGTTCTGGGCGACGAGCGCCGTCACGACCGCCGTGCCGTAGACGCCCAGGGCGGCGAACGTCTTGAGGTCCCCCTGGATCCCGGCGCCCCCGCTGGGGTCGGTGCCCGCGATGGTCAACGCGTTGATGATCACGGGCGCGAGCACTTCAGGACCATGGTCGCGGCGCGTGGGTCGGGCGCGTCGCAGATCGCCGACACGACGGCCAGCCCGTCCAGCCCGGTCGCCCAGACCGACCGCGCGTTGCGCTGGGTGATGCCGCCGATGCCGACACACGGAAGGGTCGTCCGGCTGCGCAAGGTCGCGACGGCGTCGAGCCCGAGGGCCCGTGCGGCGTCGGGCTTCGTTGAGGTCGGGAAGACCGGGCCGATGCCGAGGTAGTCGACCGTGCCGGCGGGCAGGGCCTGCACCTCGGCGACCTCCTGTGCGCGTGAGACCGAGAGGCCGATCAGGAAGCCCGGACCGGCCAGTCGGCGTGCGTCGAGGACGTCCAGGTCGGACTGACCGAGATGGACGCCGTGTGCACCGGACGCGAGGGCGACATCGAGCCGGTCGTTGACCAGGAGTGGGACACCGGTGCCGTCGAGAGTGTCGAGGAGCTCACGTGCGAGCGCGAGCAGCTCGCGTCCGGACGCCTTCTTGTCGCGGAGCTGCACGGCGCTCACACCCCCGGCCACCGCGGCGTCGACGTTCGCGCGCATCGTGCGCCTGCCCGCACCCTGCGTGCCGATGACCAGGTAGACGGTGAGGTCGAGAGGCACGACTCACCCGACGTGCGCGCGCAGGGTCGCGGCGTCGAGGTTTGCGAGGGCGTCGAGGAGGCCGACCGCGAAGCTGCCCGGGCCCGACGACGTCGAGGCCGCGACCTCGGCGGCGACCGTGAGGATCGTCGTCGCGGCCCCCGACGCGATCAAAGGTGAGCTCTCGACGGCGCAGCACGCGGCCACGAGCGCGCCCAGAGCGCATCCGACGCCGGTCACCCGGGTCATCACCGGATGGCCCGTGTGCACCTCCAGCACCGTCGTGCCATCCGTCAGATAGTCGACGGCGCCACTCACCGCGACGATGGTCTCCGCGCTCCGGGCGAGCCCGATCGCTCGGATGAGAGCGTCGCCTGAACCGACGGTGGAGTCGACACCGCGACCGGCGGAGCCCGCGGCACCAGCGAGCGAGAGGATCTCCGAAGGGTTCCCGCGGACGACTGCGGGCAGGCTCGCCAGCAGCTCGGCTGCGAGCTGAGTCCGGTAGGTGAGGGCCCCGACCGCGACCGGGTCGAGGACCCAGGGCGTGCCAGCGTGAACCGCGGCTGCGACGGCCGAGCGCATCGCAACGACCCGGTCGGGAGACAAGGTCCCGAAGTTCACGAGCAGGGCGTCGGAGATCCGGGCGAGCTCGGCGGACTCGTCTGAGTTCTCGACCATCGCAGGCGAGGCCCCCACGGCCAGGAGGACGTTCGCGGTGAACCCCGCCACGACGATGTTGGTCATGCAGTGCACGAGCGGACTGCGTCGGCGTAGCTCATCGAGAACACGGATCGCGTCCTCGGCCGACGCGGTCCGCGACGCCTCCCGCGGCAGGAGCGTGGCGGCCACGGCTAGACCGCCTCGATCGGGAGGTAGACCGAGCCGCCTCGCCGCGCGAAATCGGCGGACTTGACGGCCATGGCCGCCTCGATCGCTTCCGTGCTCGTGAGGCCGTTCTGCTGCGCATACGTCCGGATGTCGGCGGAGATTCGCATCGAGCAGAACTTCGGGCCGCACATCGAGCAGAAGTGGGCCGTCTTCGCGGCTGGCGCCGGCAGGGTCTCGTCGTGGAACGCTCGTGCCGTGTCAGGGTCGAGGGACAACGCGAACTGGTCATCCCAGCGGAACTCGAAGCGGGCCCGGCTGAGCGCGTCGTCCCGCTCCTGGGCGCGCGGGTGCAGCTTCGCGAGGTCGGCGGCGTGCGCCGCGATCTTGTAGGTGATGACGCCGGTCTTCACGTCGTCGCGGTCGGGCAGTCCCAGATGTTCCTTGGGAGTCACGTAGCACAGCATCGCGGTGCCGGCTTGGGCGATCATCGCGGCGCCGATCGCCGACGTGATGTGGTCGTACGCGGGCGCGATGTCTGTTGCCAGCGGACCCAGCGTGTAGAACGGGGCCTCCTCGCAGAGCTCCTCCTCGAGCTGGACGTTCTCCGCGATCTTGTGCATGGGCACGTGGCCGGGTCCCTCGATCATCACCTGTACGCCATGGGACTTCGCGATCGGCGTGAGCTCACCCAGCGTGCGCAGCTCGGCGAGCTGGGCGTCGTCGTTGGCGTCGGCGATCGATCCCGGACGCAGCCCGTCGCCGAGGGAGAACGTCACGTCGTAGCGCCGGAGGATCTCGCAGAGCTCGACGAAATGGGTGTACAGAAAGTTCTCCTGATGGTGCGCAAGACACCAGGCCGCCATGATCGATCCGCCGCGCGAGACGATCCCCGTCACGCGCCCCACGGTCAGCGGCACGTACCGGAGCAGCACGCCTGCGTGGACCGTCATGTAGTCGACGCCCTGCTCGCACTGCTCGACGACGGTGTCGCGGTAGACGTCCCAGGTCAGAGCGGTGGGATCGCCCTCGACCTTCTCAAGCGCCTGGTAGAGCGGCACGGTGCCGACAGGGATCGGCGAGTTCCGCAGGATCCACTCGCGGGTCAGGTGGATGTCCTTGCCCGTCGACAGGTCCATCAGCGTGTCCGCTCCCCAGCGGGCCGCCCACACCATCTTCTCGACCTCCTCGGCGATCGAGGACGTGACTGCGGAGTTCCCGATGTTCGCGTTGACCTTCACGGCGAACGCCTTGCCGATGATCATCGGCTCGCTCTCGGGGTGGCGGTGGTTCGCTGGGATGACGGCTCGACCGCGCGCCACCTCGTCGAGGACGAGCTCGACGGGGAGGCCTTCACGCGTGGCGACGTACGCCATCTCAGGGGTGATGATGCCGGCGCGCGCCCACACGAGCTGGGTCGAGGCGCCGTCGACGGGCTCCGGCCGGGCCCAGTGCGCGCGAGTCCGCGGCAGGCCGGCCTCGATGTCGATCGCGGCGTCCGCGTCGGTGTAAGGGCCGGACGTGTCGTACAGGTCGAGGTGCTCGCCGTTGCTGAGGTCGACGCGGCGGACAGGGATCGTCATCTCCGGGAAGCCCGGCACGTGTTCGGCGCGTTTGGAGCTGCCGCGGATCGGGCCGGTGGACACAGATGTTGCGCTGTTCTGGGGCATCGTCGTGCTCTCCCTACGCCGGCATTACCCGGACAGGTTCAACGGTCGACGGCCCTGGCCGTCCTCTCAGCTCGCTGGTGCGAGCTCCCGTGCTTGGTGACTGTGCCGGCGATGCTACACGCCGGTCCCTGCCATGTCAGATGGCGTCGTCCCCGCGCTCGTTGGTCCTGACCCGCACGACCTCGTCGATGGTCTGCACCCAGACCTTGCCGTCGCCGATCTTGCCCGTGTGGGCAGCGTTCACGATCGTGTCGACGACGTGCGCCACCGTGTCGTCGGTCACGAGGACCTCGACCCGAACCTTCGGCACGAAGTCGATCTGGTACTCCGCGCCCCGGTACACCTCGGTGTGGCCGCCCTGGCGTCCGTAGCCCTGGGCGTCCGAGACCGTGAGGCCGCGCACCCCGATGCTGCCGAGGGCGTCGCGCACGTCGGCGACCTTGAACGGCTTCACGATCGCGGTGACGAGCTTCATGGGGAGACCCTTCCCAGGCTGGAGGTGGCGGTGAACTCGTAGGCGCTCTCGGCGTGCTGGCTCGAGTCGAGTCCTGCATACTCCTCTTCGGGCGTCACCCGCAGCCCGATGGTGGCGCGTAGCGTCCACGCGATGGCGTACGACGCGCCGAAGGCGAAGGCCGAGGCCGCGAGCACGCCGAGCAGCTGGTGCCCGAGCTGCGT
>JAYTSH010000327.1:0-1678 GCA_043745755.1 Cellulomonas sp.
ATCCTCCAGGCCCGCCAGGTGGTCGTGCACCGCCACATGCTGGTCGACGGCAAGATCGTGGACCGCCCGTCCTTCCGCGTGAAGCCCGGCCAGACCATCCAGGTCAAGCCCAAGAGCCAGGCGACCGTGCCGTTCCAGGTGGCCGCTGCCGGCGCCCACCGCGACGTGCTCCCTGCCGTCCCGGGCTACCTCGAGGTCAAGCTCGAGAAGCTCAGCTCGGTCCTGGTCCGCCACCCGAAGCGCGCCGAGGTCCCCGTGACCTGCGAGGTCCAGCTCGTCGTCGAGTACTACGCCCGCTGACGCGATCCACTGGAGCTATCGCAACGCCCCGTGCGCGCCGCTTGCGGCGGGCACGGGGCGTTGCGCTGTCCAGGTAGTGTCGGCAAAGGTGATCCGTGGCCACGGGTCGGGAAAGGACGGGACATGTCGGTCGGAGACGTCGCGGGACTCATCGCGGCGATCGCATTCGTGCTGCTCGTCGGCTTCCTCGCGGTTCCGTTGGTCAAGCTCGGCCGGGTGCTCGACGAGGCGCGCGTCTCGGTCAAGGAGCTGACCGACCACACGGTGCCCGTGCTCGACGAGGCAGCCTCCGCGGTCGCCTCGACGAACGTCCAGATCGAACGCGTGGATGCGATCACGTCGTCGGCTGCGCAGGTCTCGGAGAACGTCTCCGCGCTCACCTCTCTCTTCGCCGCCACCGTCGGTTCTTCGATGATCAAGGTCGCGGCGTTCTCCTACGGCGTGCGACGCGCCCTGTCCGGACTGGGCGCGAGCGCCCGCGCTTCGAGGAGCAAGTCATGAAGCGCTTGTTCTGGATTGCGATCGGGGCAGCGGTCACCGTCGTCGTGATCCGCAAGGGCGCCGCGCTGAGCGAGCGCTACCTCCCCGCCGGTGCACGCGACGCTGCCGGGACGCTCGGCCGGGTCGCCACAGCCGCACGGACCGTCAAGACGGAGTTTCTCGCGGGGCTCGCAGAACGCGAGGCCGAGCTGCGCCACGACCTGATCGGCGACGTCGACGTCGAGGCGCTCCGCTCCGAGCGCGCGCGCTCCCGCGCGGACCGCGCGGATGCTCCGCGAGCCGGCCGAGCCGGCCGAGCCACCCGAGCCGGCCGCGGGTGGGCGGACGGACCGACCGAGGACCCCGAGGACGACGGAGACGACGGCCTCCCGTACTCGTTCTTCTGACCCGCGCGCCACCAGCACGCAGACCCAGCACGCAGACCCAGCCCGACCGGCGGACGTCGCCCGGCCACCCTTGCACAGCCGAACACCGAGGACATCATGCTCACCGCCGAGATCCGCCAGCGTTGGCTCGACTACTTCGAGGGACACGGTCACACCGTCGTCCCGTCGGCCCCGCTCATCTCGCCCGACCCCTCGACGCTGTTCGTCATCGCTGGCATGGTGCCGTTCATCCCCTACATGCTCGGCGAGCAGACGGCCCCGTGGCCGCGAGCGACGAGCGTGCAGAAGTGCGTGCGGACCCTCGACATCGAGGAGGTCGGCAAGACGACCCGGCACGGCACGTTCTTCCAGATGAACGGCAACTTCTCCTTCGGCGACTACTTCAAGGAAGGCGCGATCACCTACGCGTGGGAGCTCATCACGGGCTCGCAGGCCGACGGTGGGTACGGCTTCGACCCCGACACGATCTGGGTCACCGTCTTCCACGACGA
>JAYTSH010000328.1:0-7050 GCA_043745755.1 Cellulomonas sp.
GAGACGAGCGTGAACTCCTCGACGCCCGCGTTCAGCTCGGTCGCGACCCTGCTGAGCTCGCCGACGACGAGCCGCACCTCGGCGGCGCTGTCGAACGCCTGCGACGCGGCCTGGGCCACAGCTCCTGCGCTCTGGGCGATGTCGGTCGAGCTGTCGGCCGCGACGATGAGGTTGCGCTCGATCTCCCCGGTCGTCGCTGTCTGCTGCTCCACGACGACGGACATGGACGACTGGTGCTCGTCGACCGTCGCGATCGACAGCGAGATCCGCTCGACTGCGGAACGGACGTCGGCTGCGTCGCGCGAGACGGCCGCGAGCACCGGCTCGATGGTCCCGATCGCGGCGGACGTCTGCTCGGCCAGCTTCTTGACCTCGCTGGCGACGACAGCGAATCCCCGACCCGCCGTGCCCGCACGCGCCGCCTCGATGGTCGCGTTGAGGGCGAGCAGGTGCGTCTGTGTGGCGATCGACGTCACGGTGTCGAGGACCGCGGAGATCTGCGACGAGGAGTCGCCGAGCCGCGCAGCGATGGCCGCAGCCTCGGCCGTTGCCCCGACGGCGCGGTCCGCCTCGCCCGAGGCCGCGTTCACGTCGTGCGCCACGGACTCGATCGACGCGCGCATCTCGGTCATGGCGGCGGTGACCGCCTGCAGCTCGGAGCTCACGACAGTCGCACTGCGTGCGGCCTCGTCGGCCTGTGTCACCGTCCGCCCGGCGACCCCCTCAAGGGTTCCGCTCGACCCCTCAAGCCGACCGGCTGTCGCCTGCATCGCGTCCGCGCCGGCCTGCATCCGCCCGATCGCGGCGCGCATGCCGTCGATCGCCTCGCCGACGGCGTCGCCCATCACACCGATCTCGTCATGACCCTCGCCCCGCACGTCGAAGGACAGGTCCCGCGCCGCGACCCGGCGCAGGGCGCTCGTGAGCCGGCCCACGCGCGCCACGATGCGCCCGGAGGTCAGCACCACGAACCCGACCGCGAGCGCGGCCACGAGGAGCCCCGCGACGAGGAGGGTGCGGACGAGGTCTGACGCACCGACCTCGAGGCGGTCCGGCACGGCACGGAGGTCGGAGTCGAAGCCCCAGGCGGCGATGGTCCAGCCCCACGGCGCGTAACGGCTGACCTCGACCTTCGCGGCATCTCCACTGCCGAGGTCGACCCGTTCGGATGCCACCGCGTCGGTCGTGAGCTTCGCAGCGGAGTCGATGAGGCGCTGCGCGTACGGGGCACCCGTGGCGTCGACGGCGTCGAGAGCAGAGCTCCCGCTCGCACCGGGCGGCGGGACGACCCACGACCCGTTGGCCGCCAGGACCGTCAGGTAGCCGTGGTCGCTGACCTTGACGGTCGCGAGCGCGGCACGCAGCGGCGCGTCGACCGTCGCCTGCGGCGTCCCGATGAACAGTGCACCGATGACCTTCGAGCCGTCCATCAGGGGCGCATAGGCGGCGACGTACGGCTGGCCGACCACCTGGGCGTTGCCGATGTACGGCTGACCTGACATGAGGGCGGCGACCGGCTTGATGACGGTGCCGATGGCCCGCACGCCGTCCGCCGTCTTGACGCTCGTCGCGACGCGCAGCATCGTGCCGGCCTCGTCGACACGCACGAACACGGTCGTCGCGGAGCTCAGCCGGTCGGCAATGTCGTCAACGATCGGCGACAGGGTCGCCGGGTCGGGGTTCTGACCGAAGCCCACCCCGCCGACGAGCATGCGCGGCAGGGCGATGTCGGTGGTCGCGCCGGTGCTCTGGTCGTGCACGGACCAGGTCTCGGGAGCTCCGAAGGTGATCGGCCCGCGCAGCGTGAAGGCCGCCTGTGCGACAGGCAGCTGAGACTTCATCCGGTCCTGGACCGTCGCGACCTGGGTCGTGACGAGCGTGAGCGCCTGGTCGGACGTCTGGTGCAACGAGGCCGTCGTCAGCTTGTCGACGTCGTCGCCTGCCTGCCGTGCCAGGCCTGACACCTGCCAGCCTCCGATGGCCGTGAGCAGGACGGCGGTCAGGACGACCGAGCCGGCTCCCGTGGCGACGAGCTGAAGACGCAGGCTGCTGCGCAGCCGAGCTGATCCGCGGCGCATGGTCGGACTCCCTGGTGACAGCGCTGTGAAGTGCAGGACGCCCACGGCTGCCGTCCGTGGCACCAGCTCCATCGGCCGCCGAGCCCCGATCGTGAGCAGTCTGCGCACGATCGGGCTCAGCAGTGCAGGTCAGACCTCGATCCCCTCGAAGAGCTCGGTCACGAGCGCCGCGACGGGCGACCGCTCGGAGCGGGTCAGCGTGACGTGTGCGAACAGCGGGTGACCCTTGAGCGCCTCGATGACTGCGGCGACGCCGTCGTGCCGACCGACCCTGAGGTTGTCCCGCTGCGCCACATCGTGCGTGAGGACCACGCGCGAGCTCTCCCCGATCCGCGACAGGACGGTGAGGAGCACATTGCGCTCGAGCGACTGCGCCTCGTCGACGATCACGAAGGCGTCGTGCAGAGACCGGCCTCGGATGTGGGTGAGCGGGAGGACCTCGAGGATGTCGCGGTCCATGATCTCCTCGACGACCTCCTTGCTGACGAGGGCTCCGAGCGTGTCGAACACGGCCTGCGCCCAGGGGTTCATCTTCTCGGCCTCGCTCCCGGGCAGGTAGCCGAGATCCTGGCCGCCGACCGCGTAGAGCGGCCGGAACACCATGACCTTGCGGTGCTGGCGACGCTCGAGGACCGCCTCGAGGCCCGCACACAGCGCGAGAGCCGACTTGCCGGTCCCGGCCCGCCCGCCGAGCGAGACGATGCCGATCTCCGGGTCGAGCAGGAGGTCGATCGCGATCCGTTGCTCGGCGCTGCGCCCGTGCAGCCCGAACGCGTCCTGGTCACCGCGGACGAGCTGCACGTGCTTGTCGGGGGTCACGCGACCCAGCGCCGACCCGCGCGACGAGCGCACGACGAGACCCGTGTGGCACGGCAGCGACCTGCCGCGCAGCGGACCACCGGGCGCCACGTCGGTCCCGATCGCGGGGCTGTCCTCGCCCGTCTCGAGGTCGGCGAGCGCGAGCGACTCGTGCTCCCAGAGCAAGGCCATCTGCTGCTCGGTCACCTCGAGCTCGTCCATCCCGGTCCAGCCCGAGTCGACCGCGAGCTCGGCGCGGTACTCCTCGGCGCGCAGGCCGATGGCCGAGGCCTTGACCCGCATCGGGAGGTCCTTGGACACGACCGTGACGTCCGCCCCGCCAGCCGCGAGGTTCGCTGCGACGGCGAGGATGCGGGTGTCGTTGTCACCGAGTCGGAACCCCTCGGGCAGCGCGCCCGGGTCGGTCTTGCCGAGCTCGATGCGCAGGGAGCCGCCTTCGGTGCCGAGCGGGATGGGCGTGTCGAGACCGCCGTGGGCGATGCGCAGGTCGTCGAGCAGACGCAGGGCCGCCCGCGCGAAGTAGCCGAGCTCGGGGTGGTGACGCTTCGCCTCGAGCTCAGTGATGACGACGATCGGGAGGACGACGTCGTGCTCCGCGAACCGGAAGATCGCCTTCGGGTCCGACAGGAGGACGGACGTGTCCAGGACGTGCGTCCTGCGTCCCGCGAGCTCGGGCGCAGACTCTGGGACTGCGAGCACCTTCGTGACCACGGCTGACTCCCTCCGGCGCATCAGCGCCGCACCGGCCGCCTCACGGCGCTGCCCCGTGGTGCTGCGGGACGTTGCGGCGCGCGGCGACGAGATGAGGGCGGCCGGCCACGGGGGGCCGGGACCGACCCTCCTCCCAGAGCTGGTGCTCCATGGGCTGGCCTCCCCTGGACGGCGGGCGTGCCGTCCGTTGTCCCAGGACGCTACGCGGCACCGGTGACACGGCTGGCTCGACACGCACCTCGACACGCACCTCGACACGCAGAGTTCACGCGGGTTTCTCACGACGGACGCGGTCAGCGTCCGAGGCGACGCTCGCGCGCGACGTACGAGCGCACGGCCCGCAGGAAGTCGACCCGGCGGAAGTCCGGCCAGTACGCCTCGCAGAAGTAGAACTCGGAGTGCGCGCTCTGCCACAGCAGGAAGCCGCCCAGCCGCTGCTCGCCGGACGTGCGGATCACGAGGTCGGGGTCCGGCTGCCCCTTCGTGTAGAGGTGGTCGGCGATGTGCTCGACGTCGAACTCCTCGATCAGGTCGTCCAGGCTCGTTCCGGCCTCGGCGTGCTCGCGCAGCATCGAGCGGACGGCGTCGGCGATCTCGCGGCGACCGCCGTAACCGACGGCGACGTTCACGTGCAGACCCTTGATCTCGCGCGTGCTGTTCTGGGCTGCGAGCAGGGCTGCCGCTGTCTCGGGCGGCAGCAGGTCGAGCGAGCCCACGACCTGCACGCACCAACGGCGCGTGGCGGCGAGGTCGCGGACGGCGTCCTCGATGATGGCCAGCAGCGACTCGAGCTCCTCGGGCGTGCGCGAGAGGTTGTCGGTCGAGAGCATCCACAGCGTGACGACCTCGACGCCGACCTCCTCGCTCCAGGTGAGCAGCTCGGAGATCTTGTCGGCGCCGCGTCGATGGCCCGTCGCCGCCGACTCCCCGACGTTGCGCGCCCACCTCCGGTTGCCGTCGAGGATCACACCGACGTGGCGCGGCACCTGCGTCCGGGGTAGCGACGCCGCGAGCCGGCGCTCGTAGAGCCCGTACAGCGGGTGGGGCAGACGCACGCTCGGGCTCCTCTTCCAGGCCGTCGGTCACCGGTCGCGCCCACGCTACCCGCCGTGGGCACAAGCTTTCCGCGAACCGCGGGACCTCCTACCTACGCAGCCGTAACCTACGGCCGCGAAGGTTAGTCTTGACGCCAGTCATGCCCGGTCGGTCCGCACTCCGCGTACCCCGTTCGAGCCGTCGAGATGGAGGACCTTCGTGGCACGGACCAGTCTCTCGCAGCACGCCGCCGCGGCCGCGGCCAACGTCAAGCCTCGTCTGCGTGGCTGGCTCCATGCCGGGATGTTCCCCCTCGCGGTCGCCGGGAGCATCGTCCTGGTCGCGCTCGCGCCCTCCTCGAGCGCGCGCGTCGCCAACACGGTCTTCGGCCTGACCGCCGCGATGCTCTTCGGGACGAGCGCCGTCTACCACCTCGGCACCTGGTCACCGCGGGTGACGGGCGTGCTCCGCCGCCTGGACCACTCGAACATCTTCCTCATCATCGCGGGCACCTACACCCCGCTCGCGGTGCTCCTGCTGCCAGCCCACACCGCGACGGTCCTGCTGTGGACAGTGTGGATCGGCGCGGTGGTCGGCCTGCTGGCGCGCGTCCTGTGGCTCGGCGCCCCCCGCTGGCTGTACACGCCCCTGTACGTGATCCTCGGGCTGGCCGCGCTCGGCTACCTGCCGCAGTTCGCGCGCGCAGACGCGGGTGGCCCAGTCATCGTCTGGCTCATCGCCGGCTGCGGGGTCGCCTACGTGATCGGCGCGGTCGTCTACGCCACCAAGTGGCCGAACCCGAGCCCGCGCTGGTTCGGGTTCCACGAGGTGTTCCACTCGCTCACGGTCATCGGTTACACGTGCACGTTCGTCGCCGTCGCGATCGCGACCGTCAGCTCGCGGTGACCGTCAGCTCGCGGTGACCGTCAGAGCCGGGCACGTCCTGAGTCACGGCACGGGGGAAGTCGTGTAGCGACGGTTCCGGAGCGACGGGTTGCGTTCGCGCTCGCGGGCGATCCGAGCGGGGTCGAGGTCGATGCTGGCGACCTCAGGTGCCGCGCCGAGCTCGAGGTCCACCACCCCGTCGGGCCCGACGACGAGCGAGCGTCCCACCACACCAGGACCGGCCTGCCCGACCGCCACCACCTCGCACGTGTTCTCGATCGCGCGTGCGACGGCGAGCGATCGCCAGTGCAGCTCCTTGCGGTCCCCCGCGGCCCACGCCGCGGGCACCACCAGGACATGGGCGCCGGCATCGACCGCGCGCCGAGCCGACTCCGGGAAGCGCAGGTCGTAGCAGGTCAGCACGCCGAACCGCAGCCCGCCGACGTCCAGCACGAGCGGCGGGGCCTCGGGAGGTCCGGGTTCGAGCCGGTCCGACTCGCGCGTCCCGAACGCGTCGTAGAGGTGCACCTTGCGGTAGACACCGACCAGCTCGCCCGCAGGGTCGACTGCGACGACCGCGTTGACGGCCCGCTGCGTCGATGCGCCCGGCAGCGTGGTCCCCGCGATCACCGCGACACCTGTGCGTGCGGCCTGCGCGCGCAGCGTCTCGACGAACGGGCCTGTCAGCGGCTCGGCGTGCTCGGGACCGACCCCGTGGGGGTCGTAGGCCGAGGCGTACTCGGGCAGGACGAGCAGGTCCGCGTGCTCGTGGGCGGCAGCGGCGAACGCGTCGACGACTGCGGCGCGGTTCGTCGCCCGATCGGCGTGCACCCGCAGCTGACCGAGGGTGACGCGCACGGTCGTGCCTTGCGCGCCGACGGCCCTCACCTTCGCCCGGCCTCGTCGTCCCCGGCCTCGTCGTCCCCGGCCTCGTCGTCCCCGGCCCGGTCATCTCCCGCCTGCAGGGCCGGGACGACGCCAGGGCCGGCACCAGGTACGGGCGCGTCCGCCTCGTCCTGCTCCTCGCGCTGACGGGAGCGCCGGTCGACGATGCGCAGGTGGCGCGTGAGGGACAAGAACAACCCGATGAGGGCGACCGCGAGGACGAAAGTCACGATGAACCCCGTGATCCCCGGGGAACCGAGGCTCGTCGCCGCCGATCCGGTCGGGGACGGCGTCGGGGTCACGGCGCCCGCGAGCCCCGAAACCCCAGCCAACGCGGCGGACACGACGCTCATCGGACCACCTCGCGCAGCCCGGCGAACAGGTCGTCCTCGGGCAGCGTCGTGGGGATGCGGGACTCCGCGAGCTCGTACTCCTCGTGCGGCCAGACCTCGCGCTCGAGCTCGCGCGGCACGGCGAAGAAGAACCCGTCCGGGTCAATCTGCGTCGCGTGGGCACGCAGGGCGTCGTCGCGCGCATCGAACCAGTCGGCGCACTCGACGTGCGTCGTGACCTCACGCTCAGGCATCTCGCGGGCGGCACGCGACTCGACCCACTCCCCGAACGGTGACTCGAGACC
>JAYTSH010000329.1:0-1553 GCA_043745755.1 Cellulomonas sp.
GGTGTCCGCCGACACCGTCCCCGGAGCGACCGCCTGCGGTGCCCGGGCCGTGGACCCGCGTGCGCTGAGGCGGGGCAGGGGAGCCATGTGGGCGGTCACAGGGCCACCCGCCAGCATGTTGAGCACGCAGTCGGCGACCTGCATACCCATCGCGTGCACGTCGAGTGTCATCGAGGACAGGGCGGGGCTCGCCAGGCGGCAGAGCGCTGAGTCGTCCCAGGCCATGAGCGAGAGCTTCGCCGGCACCGACACTCCCATCTCGGCGGCGACCCCGAGGCCGGCCGCGGCCATGACGTCGTTGTCGTAGATGATGGCGGTCGGAGCGCCGCGCCGGCCGAGCAGCGCTCGGGTCGCGCGCTTGCCCGACTCATCCGTGTAGTCGCCCTCGACGATCGTGGGCTCGACCCCGGATCGGGCGCACTCCTCGAGGAACGCCGTGCTGCGGGAGCGGGTGTGGGCCAGCTCGTGGGGGCCGCTGACGCGAGCGATATCCGCGTGCCCGAGGCCCACGAGGAAGCCGACAGCATCGCGCATCGCCTGGGCGTCGTCGATCCACACGTTCGTGAACCCGAGCCCGGCCGGCGGCCCCCCGACGACGACGGTGGGCACCCCCAGCTCGACGAGCACGGGCAGCCGCGGATCGTCGGTCACGACGTTGACGACCGTGACGGCGTCCACCATGGACCCTTCGGCCCATCGCCGATAGGCCGCGATCTCCGCGGTGTGGTCCGGCACGATGTGCAGCAGCAGCGACCGACCCTCCGCGGAGAGCCGCTCCTCGATCCCGGCGATCAGCTCCCCGAAGAACGGCTCGTGACCGAGCATCCGGGCGGGCCGTGCGAGGACGAGCCCCACGGCGTCAGATCGATGAGTCATGTCCGTCAGAGTACCCGGGCTGCTCCGGTGAAGGTCAGCGAGCCTCATGTGGCCGAACAGTCCAGCCTCGTCCCGAGGTAGTGGAGCCGCACAGATCCGTCGGCCATCTCCGCACCCGCGCCGGACGTCTCGGACACCAGCACGGTCTCGAGCAGGCGGGACGCGGGCATCCCCGGAAAGTCTCCGACGCGGTCGGAGACGATCAGGCGCTGTGCCTCCTCGGACCAGCGGAACGGCGTGAGTGCGAACTCTCCCCGTTCGTAGCCGTACCCGTCGCCGGCGTCGTCGTACAGGTCGAAGGCCCCATCCGCGCCCGGGTAGACGCGGACCTCGAGAGGGCCGTACGGGTCCTGACCCGTGTGCTCCACATTCGGTCCGAGCGGCAGGATGGTTCCGGCCCGGACGAAGATCGGCATCGTGTCCAACGTGGCCACGGCACGGATGGTCTGCCCACCTTGGAAGCGCCGACCGGTCCAGAAGTCGTACCAGTCACATCCCTGCGGCAGGTAGACGGCCCGGGTCCGGTCTGTGTCGCCGAGCGGCTCGGAACCCGGCCCGTAGTACATCGGTTCGGTCACGGGGCAGATCAGCAGGGAGGGCCCGAGCATGAACTGGTCGGCGATGTCGTACACCCGAGGGTCGTGCCGGAAGTCGAACGCGAGCGATCGCATCGGCGT
>JAYTSH010000330.1:0-6597 GCA_043745755.1 Cellulomonas sp.
GCGCGACGGACTCATGCCCCGCTGGCGAGCACCAGGTGTGCCGCCTCGGCGAGCCGCCGCTCGTTCGGGTACGCGAGCCGAGCCGCGAGGTCGGCGAACGCCACCCACTCGACGTCCTCGGCCTCACCGTCCGGGTCGCCCGCGACGCTCAGCTCGCCGCCGACCGCCCCGAGGAGGAAGTGGTGGACGACCTTGTGGACGCGGCGGTCGTCACCCGTGAACCAGTAGTCGATGATGCCGAGCCTGCGCACGACCCGACCGATGATCCCGGTCTCCTCGGCGATCTCCCGGACGGCCGCCTGCTCGGGGGTCTCGTCACCCTCGAGGTGGCCCTTGGGCAGGCACCACTCGAGGCGACCGGCCCGGTTGCGTCGCGCGATGACTGCCGCATGATGGACGCCGTCCTGCGTGCGCACGACGAGCCCACCGGCGGAGGTCTCCTCCACCACGGGCAGGACGTGCGCCACGACCCGCTCACCGAGCGCACGGGGGTCGATGCGCAGGGCGTGACCGCCGGGTGGCGTGGGGACGCCGCCGTCACGCGCTGGGCTCGACATATCGACACTGTAACGACTCTCCGGTTCGCCGCTTTCACCCGCGGCGTCGGTCTCATGCCGGTCTGGTGCACATCCGGTCCCCGACCGTTGACCGATCGAGGCCTTCGCGAGGCGTCGGCATCTGGCAGGCTTGGGCGTTGTGCCACCCACCGACCCTTCCGTGACCGCCACCTCCGGGGGAGGCGCGCCCGATCAGGGCGCGCTGCCCGCGCTCCAGAGCCGCGCGCCCGGGGTGCTCGCGGGCCTTGCGCCCGAGGCGATCGAGCTCGGGCACGTGTTCGCGGCGGCAGGTCATGAGCTCGCGCTCGTCGGTGGCCCGGTGCGGGACGCTTTCCTCGGCCGGGTGAGCGCCGACCTCGACTTCACGACCTCCGCGAGCCCGGACGAGACCGAGGCGCTGCTCGCCGCCTGGGGTGACGCGCACTGGGACATCGGCAAGGCTTTCGGCACGATCGGTGCGCGGCGGCACGGTCGGCGCCATGGCGGCGAGGACGTCGTGGTGGAGGTCACGACGTACCGGACGGATGCCTACGACGCGTCGTCGCGCAAGCCCGAGGTCATGTTCGGCGACTCGCTCGAGGGCGACCTGTCGCGGCGTGACTTCACCGTCAACTCCATGGCGGTCCGGCTCCCGGAGCTGGCCTTCGTCGACCCGTTCGGCGGCCTCACGGACCTCGCGCGCGGGGTGCTGCGCACGCCTGTCGCGGCCCGGCAGTCATTCGACGACGACCCGTTGCGCATGATGCGGGCTGCGCGGTTCGCCGCTCAGCTGGGTTTCGCGGTGGACGACGACGCGCTCGCCGCGATCCGCGACATGCACGAGCGCATCACCATCGTGTCGGCCGAGCGCGTGCGGGACGAGCTGACCAAGCTGCTGCTCGCCCCCGTGCCACGCCCAGGGCTCGAGGTCCTCGTCGACACGGGCCTCGCCCAGCACGTCCTGCCCGAGCTGCCCGCGCTGCACCTCGAGCGCGACGAGCACCACCGCCACAAGGACGTCTACGAGCACTCGCTCCAGGTCCTCGAGCGAGCGATCTCGCTCGAGACCGGACCGGACGGCCCCGTCCCGGGCCCCGACCTCGTGCTGCGCCTCGCGGCGCTGCTCCACGACATCGGCAAGCCCGCGACCCGCCGGTTCGAGGCGGCTGGCGTCGTCAGCTTCCACCACCACGAGGTCGTCGGCGCCAAGCTCGTCGCGCGACGGCTCCGTGAGCTGCGGTTCGACAAGGCGACGGTGCAGGCCGTCGCACGGCTCACCGAGCTGCACCTGCGCTTCCACGGGTACGGCGAGGGCGGCTGGACCGACTCGGCAGTCCGCCGCTACGTCACCGACGCGGGTGACCTGCTCGATCGCCTGCACCGGCTCACCCGCTCCGACTGCACGACGCGCAACCGTCGCAAGGCGGACCGGCTGTCGGCCGCGTACGACGACCTCGAGGCACGCATCGCAGCGCTGCGCGAGCAGGAGGAGCTCCGCTCGATCCGGCCCGACCTCGACGGCGCGCAGATCATGGAGATCCTCGGCGTGCCGCCGGGGCCGGTCGTCGGGCAGGCGTACAGGTACCTGCTCGAGGTCAGGATGGACCGCGGCCCGCTCGGTGCGGTCGACGCGCGCGAGGCCCTGCTCGCGTGGTGGACCGACCAGCACGACTGAGGACCGCGCCGCCGGTCAGGTGGCGAGGACGACACCCCGGCGCGAACCCGTCAGGTAGCCGAACGCGGCGACCAGGTAGGCCAGGGCCAGGAGACCGAAGACCCACGGCGAGTAGCCCGTGTCGGGCAGCGTGAACGCCGCGAGGGCGGCGGCGCCGACGAACGCGCCGTTGTAGAGCATGTCGTACAGCGCGAAGGCCCGCCCCCGGAACTCGTCGGCGGTGTCGCGCTGGACGATGGTGTCGACCGCGATCTTCGCTCCCTGCGCCGCGAGGCCGAGCGCGGTCGCGCCGACGAGGATCGCGACGTGTGAGACCGTCACCGTGAGCAGGATCTGACTGACCGCAGCGAGGGCCATGCAGAGGGCGATCCAGAGGTGCGGACCCGTGCTCGCGCTGAAGATCGGTGTCAGGACGACCGCGAGGACGAACCCGGCGGCGGACGCGCCGAGCGCTGTGGCGAACACCGCGAGGCCGGCGGCGGGATCGCTCGGATCGGCGAGCAGGTTGCGCGAGATGAGAATGAACGCGATGAACGTGACGCCGTAGAGGAACCGGTGCGCGGCCATGACGCCGAGCGCCCACGCCGGGGTACGGCGCGCGACGAGGTGCCGGGCGCCGTCGACGAGTCCGCTCGCGAGGCTGGACAGCGCGCGCTGCAGCCGGCGGGCGTCGGCGAGCGTGTCAGGGCCGAGCAGGTCACGGTCCATGCGGGTCGCGAGCGCCGCTGCGACGCCGAAGATGACCGCGGCGACCGCGAGAACGAAGGCATCCTTGACCCGACCGGGCTCGAGCGCGAGGCCGAGCACGAATCCGATCCCCGCCCCGACGGCCGCGGCGACCGCGCCGAGCGTGGGCGTCACGGAGTTGGCTGTCAGGAGCAGCGGCCCGCGCACGACGTGCGGGAGGCCGGCGGACAGTGCCGAGAGCAGGAAGCGGTTGACCGACAGGTCCACGAGCGCGAGCACGTACACCGCGGGGCCGACCCCCCGGGTCAGCAGGAGCACCGCGATCACGAGCGTGATGACCACGCGCAGCAGGTTGCCGAACGCGAGCACCTGACGCCGGCGCCACCGGTCGAGCAGCACCCCGGCCCACGGGCCGACGACGGTGAACGGGAGCAGCAGCACGGCGAACGCCGACGCGACCCCGGTGGCTGTGCTGGCGCTCTGCGGGGAGAAGAAGAAGAGGGTCGCGAGCCCGACCTCGAACAGGCCGTCGCCGGCCTGGCTGACGAGGCGCACGGCGAAGAGCTTGCGGAAGTCGGGGAGCCGGAGCAGCTCGTTCAGCTCGTGGGTCACGCGCACCGCGCCACTGTAGCCGCGCGCCCGGACGGGGCAGGGCGCGCGAGCGCGACCGTCACGCAGCCAAGGCAATACGACGGCGATGGCCGTAACAATCGATCCGGCGCTCGATGCGACAGGGGCCGGCGTTGGTGCTGGCGCTGATCGCGTCCAGGGTCCACATGAACGACGTGGTCCGCCGACCCGTGGTTCAGCGCCCGGCCGGTCCCTGTTCCACGGGTCGATGGTCCGGCTCGGGTTGCTTGTGTCGCTCAGCGGTGCGACGCCGGCCCGGTCGCCGGCCATCCGGCCACGAGGCGGTTCACCGCCGCGACGCGCTCAGCGACCGTCTGTGCCTGCACGGCGGGGTCCACCGGCGCGGTCGCGCTCGCCAGACCCACGAGGAACGCCGTCATCGGGGCACCGGGCCGGCTGGGTCCGTGCGCGACGTCGCGGATGAGGTCGAGCAACCCCGTCGTGTTGGCGTCCATCACCGAGCGGTCGACCCCGAGCTCGGCGCACACGGCGTCGAGCCACGCGTTCATGACCGCCATCTTGTCGCTCTCGTCGGCCATCATTCCTGCTCCCCCACGACCTCGGTCATCCACTGCCACGCGGCGATGGTCGCCGGGAACCCGCGCGTCGTCATGGCGAGCAGGATGACCTGCTCGATCTCCGCGACGCTCGCGCCGGCCGCAAGGGCCTTGCGTACGTTGGACCGGACGGCGCCGTCCGCCTGGGCGCCGACCGCGATCCCCAGCTTGACGAGGCGCTTGGTCTTCTCGTCGAGCGGCCCGGCCGCGTCGACCGCTCGCGCCAGGGCGTCCTGGCCTGCGGCGATGTCGGGGAACCGCTTGCGGAAGCCCAGGTACACGTCCGGGAGGTGATCGGACTGGATCTCGGGCATGCCAGGCTCCTCAGCCGCAGGACGCCCCCGCCTGACGACGGGGCTGCTCACGTTCGTCATGGTGGCACAAGGGGCGCCCACCGGGGGCTGTCGGCGACGCCCGCGTCCTCAGGCTAGAGCGCGGACTCCTCGGCGAGCTGTCGGCTGAGCTGAGCCCCCTCGATGTCGACGGACGGCAGCGCCCGGTCGAGCCAGCGCGGCAGCCACCAGGCGGCGCTCCCGAGCAGCGTCATGGCCGCGGGGATGAGCGTCATCCGGACGATGAGCGCGTCGACGAGGATGCCGACGCCGAGTGCGAACGCGATCGGGGCGATCATCGTGCTGCCGCCGAAGACGAAGGCCACGAAGACGGACGCCATGATGATCGCCGCCGCGACGACCACCCTCGAGCCGTGCTCGAACCCGACGATGACGGCGCGGCGAGCGGTAGCGCCGTGCACGAAGTCCTCCCGCATCCGCGAGACGAGGAACACCTCATAGTCCATGGCCAGCCCGAACAGCACCCCGACGAGCAGCACCGGCATGAAGCTCAGGAGCGGACCAGGCCCGCTGACGTTGAACACGCCGGCGAGCCACCCCCACTGGTAGACCGCGACGGTCGCACCGAACGAGGCTCCGACGGACAGCAGGAAGCCGATGGCTGCGGTGACGGGCACGAGGATCGAGCGGAACGCGATGAGAAGCAGGACGAGAGCGAGCCCGACGACGAGCAGCAGGAACGCTGGCAGCGCAGAGGCGAGCTTCGCTGAGATGTCGATGTTTGCGGCGGCCGCGCCGGTGACCGTGATGTCGGCGCTCGTCGCTCGCTCGAGGTCGGCGCGCTCGGCCCTGATGGCGTGCACGAGCGTCGCGGTCTGCTCGCTGTTGGGGCCGCCAGTTGGGATCACGGTGACGATGGCGGCATTCCCGGCCGGGTTGGGGATGGGGGGTGCGACGAGGGCGACGTCGGCGAGGGTGCCGAGGCGTGTGGCGACGGTCGCGGCAGCCTGAGCCGCTCCACCGGCGGGCGAGTCGACGAGGACGACGAGCGGTCCGTTGAACCCGGGTCCGAACGTGTCCGCCTGGAGGTCGTAGGCCTGGCGCGCGTTGGTGCTCGTCGGGAGCTGGCTGGCGTCGGGCAGGCCCAGGCGCAGGCCGAGGGCGGGGATCGCCAGGGTGCCGATGACGACGATCCCGGCGACGATCACCATGACGGGGTGACCGGTCACCAGTCGTCCCCACCTGCCGGCGACGATCGCGTCGTCGTCCTCGTTGTCCGCCGCGCGAGCCCGACGCGGGGTCAGCCGGGTGCCCGCGAAGCCGAGCAGCGCCGGAAGCAGGGTGATCGCGATGAGCACGGCGACCGCCACGGTGGCCGCGGCGGCGATACCCATGGTCCCGAGGAACGGGATCCCGACGACGGCCAGCCCGGCCGACGCGATGATCACCGTGACACCCGCGAAGACCACGGCGCTGCCGGCGGTCCCGACCGCGCGCCCCACGGCGTCGAGCGGGGTGCTGCCCTCGGCGAGGAGCGTGCGGTAGCGCGACAGGATGAACAGCGCGTAGTCGATACCGACCGCGAGCCCGAGCATGAGGGCGAGCGCGAGGGTCGCGGAAGACACGTCGGTGAACGCCGCCACGCCGAGGATCCCCGCTGCACCGATGGCCACGCCGAGGAGGGCGGTGACGATCGGCATGCCAGCCGCGAGGAGCGAGCCGAGTGTGACCACGAGGACGACGAGGGCGGCGAGCAGCCCGACGGACTCTGTGCCGGAGATGATCTTGAGCGCTGGGGCGAACGGTCCGCCGCTGATCGTGGCTCGCCAGCCGCGGTCCTGAGCGGCGCTGACCACAGCGTTGAGGCCGCTGAGGGTGGCTGCGGGGACGTCCGCCGACGGCGCGGCGAGCTGCACGTCCGCAGAGAGGGCGGAGCCGTTCGGGGCGATCGTCCTGGCGGTGAACGGGTCGCTCACGCCGGTGACGCCGTCGATGGCACCAGCCTGTGCGAGGAACGCGCCCGCCGCCTGTGCGGTCGCGGGGTCCATGATCGTGGTGCCGGCGGGGGGAGCCAGGATCACGCGCGCGGTGGCCGGGGTCGCCGTGGCCCCTTCGTGGCCCGACGACGCGGCCTCCTGGGCGAACTGGCTGCCGAACCGCTCCGCGAGCACCGTCTGCGCCTGCGCCGACTCGGTGCCCGGGATCGAGAACGAGTCCGA
>JAYTSH010000331.1:0-2415 GCA_043745755.1 Cellulomonas sp.
CCGCGTGACAGGTCGAGGATCTCGTTCGAGTGGTACCCGGCGAGCGCGACCTCGCTCGTGCCGACGAGGTACAGGTCGTCGGCCTCGAGCCGGTAGATCTCGTCAGCGTGCGAGCCGAGGAACCCGGTGCCCGCCATGATCTCGGGCTTGACCAGCGTCGGTGTGATGACCGGGGTGAACCCCGCCCGCAGCGCGAGGTCGACGGCGGCGTTGAGCAGCGCGAGCTCGAGCCGCGCGCCGATCCCCGTCAGGTAGTAGAACCGGCTGCCCGAGACCTTGGCGCCGCGCTCGGTGTCGATCGCGGCGAGCATCTCGCCGAGCTCGAGGTGGTCCCGGGGTGTGAACCCCTCGGCCTCGAAGTCGCGCGGCGTGCCCTCGTGGCGCAGCACCACGTAGTCGTTCTCGCCGCCCGCGGGGACGCCGTCCTCGATGACGTTGCCGATGGACCGAGCGAGCTCGCTCGCCGTCGCCTCGGCCGCGTCGGCGTCCCCCTGGAGCGCCTTGACCCGGTCCGCGAGGTGCTTGCCGCGGGCGAGCAGCGCGTGCTTCTCCTCGCCCTGCGCGGCGGCCACCTGCTTGCCGAGCGCCTTCTGCTCGGCGCGCAGCTTCTCGTAGTCGGTGAGAGCAGCGCGGCGGCGCGCGTCGGCGTCGAGCACCTGGTCGACGAGGCCCGGGTCGTCGCCGCGGGCGGTCTGGCTCGCACGCACGAGGTCGGGGTCGTCACGGAGGAGTCGGAGGTCGATCACCACACGAGCGTAACGACCCGCGCGAGGAATGCCCGGACGGGCGCGGCGGGGCGGTCGGGCGCGGCAGGACGAAAGGCCCGGGATGTTCTCGGCGTCGCGGTGCGCCTAGGTTGACCCCCATGAGCTGGTGGGGGTGGGTCGCGATCGCGGCCGCAGTGCTGGCCGCCGCCGCTCTCGTGCTCGGGATCGTCCTGTACCGCCGCCAGCAGGAGCTCCGCGGACGCCTCGGCCTCGACGGCCGGTCACCGCGGGGGGCGGGCGACGCGCGCGAGGGAGTCGACGAGGCCGAGCAGCCCCGACGGCTCGTCGCGTTCGTGGCGAACCCGTCGAAGCCCGACGTCGAGATGCTCCGCAAGGAGATCCTCGCCGCCGTCGCGGACGGCAGGATGCCCGAGATGCTGTGGCTCGAGACGACAGTCGCAGAGCCGGGTGTCACGCAGGCTCGCCAGGCGGTCGCGGCCGGGGCCGACGTCGTCGTCGCGATCGGCGGTGACGGGACCGTCCGGGCCGTGGCCGCAGCGCTCGTCGGCACCGGCGTCCCGATGGGTCTCCTCCCGCTCGGGACCGGCAACCTGCTGGCCCGCAACCTCGACCTGCCCATCGGGAACCCGCTCGGGGCCCTCGAGATCGCCCTGACGGGTATCGACAAGACGATCGACGTGGGCTGGGTGCGCATCCTCGACGGCGGCCCGGGGCCCGTGCCCGGGCGGCCGGGTGACCCGGCGGCGGAGCCCGACCCGGCGGTAGAGCTCGACCCGACGCGCTGGCCGACCGACGCGGACCCTGCCGAGGACGCCGGCCATGCGAGCGGCTTCGAGCCGCGCGAGCACATCTTCCTCGTCATCGCGGGCCTGGGCTTCGACGCGGCGATGGTCGCGGGCACGGACGACGGCCTGAAGGCGCGGGTCGGCTGGATCGCCTACTTCATGTCGGGCGTGCGGCACCTGCACGGTCGCCGGATGCGCGCTCTCGTGCGGCTCGACGACCGGCCGCCGACCGCGCTGCGGCTGCGCAGCCTGCTCGTCGGCAACTGCGGGCGCCTTCCCGGCGGGCTGACGCTCCTGCCCGACGCCGTGCTCGACGACGGCTGGCTCGACGTCGCCGCGATCGACACCCGCGGCGGGGTCGCCGGGTGGGCCCAGCTGTTCGGCGAGGTCGTGCTCCAGGGTGTCGGCGTGCGCACCGAGCTGCCCGCGAAGATCGGCCGCATCGACCACGCCCGGGCCCGCCGGGTGCTCGTCCGCGTCTCCACGCCCGAGCACGTGCAGGTCGACGGCGACGTGATCGGCAAGGCGCGGGCCCTGTCAGCGCGCATCCAGGCGGGCGGGCTCGTCGTGCGGGTGCCGAAGCCCTGAGCCTTCCTCGGGCAAGCTCAGGGTGCACGAAGGTCCGTGAGCGCAGCTCGGGACGCGCAGCTCAGTGCGCGCGGCCGTCCCGCAGCTGCCCGAGCCACTCGCGAGCGTCCAGGAAGTCGTGGTCGGACGTGCCGACGCGCACGGCCGCACGCACGTCGTCGGCGCGCGGGTAGGAGCCGAGGAACCGCACGTGCGGGCACACCCGGTGCAGCCCCATCAGCGCCTCGCCCATGCGCTCCTCGGCGATGTGCCCCTCGGCGTCGATCGAGAACGAGTACCGGCCGAGCGAGTCGCCGACCGGCCGGGACTCGATG